>JAUWIN010000068.1 GCA_030605345.1 Candidatus Brocadiia bacterium | reverse complement strand
GATGGACATGGACGTAGCAGCGCAATATCGTATCGGCTACGCCGCGTCCGCGAAGCCCTTTTTCATCTCGGATGATTTCGGCTTGGTGTAAGAGACCGACCGTGTCCCATCCGCTGCTCCGTTCAGGTTCACTCTCTACAGGACGGACCCGTACTGGGGCTTCCGGTCGGCGACGAAGAAGTTCTATGAGATTTTTCCTGATTATTTCACTTGCCGCTCCAAAGACCAGGGCATCTGGATGGCCTTCGGCGATATCAGCACAATTGAGGGATGGGAGGACTTCGGATTCAAATACCACGAAGGTATCAATAACCTGCGCTTCGACGACGAGCAAGGGATTTTGAGCTTCCGATACACCGAGCCGAGTACCTGGTGGATGAACATCGACCCCGCCATCGAGCGGACGCGCGAAAACGTCATGAATCTGCTGCATCAGCACGCGCAGTCCGACGACGACGCTATGCAGCAGGCGGCAGAGGCCACCCTCGTCTCAGGGGCGTTCGACGAACAGGGGCGGTATCAGTACCTGGTGCGTGACCTGCCCTGGTGCAACGGAGTGGTGTTCAGCTCCAATCCGAACCCACACATCCCCGGCAACTCCGAAGCCAAAATGAACTGGAGTGAGAAGGTTAAGGAAACGTTCTATGGCCCGGGCATGAAGGGCGAGCTGGACGGGGAGTATCTGGACTCCATCGAGGCCTACGCGACAGTCGAGGAGAATTTCCGCAGAGAGCATTTCCACTACGTCACTGTGCCGCTCACGTTTTCGACTTCCAGCAAGAAGCCGGTAATCCACAAGGCATCCTCAGTTTATGAGCTCTCGAAATCGCTCTCACGGGAGTTGCACCAGACGGGCAAGTTGACCTTCGCCAACTCAGCGGCCTGGCAGTTCGCATTCCTTTGCCCCTATCTCGATGTGCTGGGAATCGAAGCGGAGTGGATAGACCACGACGGAGAGTGGGACCCACCGGACGACGGCTCGATGAACTTCAAGCGCATCATGTCCTATCACAAACCTTATCTGTTCCTGATGAACACATTTTTTGACAGAATCAAGCCGGACGCGTTGGAGAAGTATTTCCAGCGGTGCCTGTTCTACGGCATGTTCCCCAGCATGTTCAGCCACAACGCCGCCGATGATTTGTACTGGAGTAGCCCACGGTTTTACAACCGGGACCGGCATTTTTTCAAGCGGTACATGCCGCTCATCAAGCGCGTGGCAGAAGCCGGCTGGGAACCCATTACGTATGCAACCGTAGATAATCACGCCGTCTATCTGGAACGCTTTGGTCCAGATGCTGAGGGCAATATGTACCTCACGATCCTGAACAATTCTACCGAGACGCAAACAGCACACGTCAGCATCAATGAGACAAAGCTAAACATTGAGCTGCCGGACAGTCTCAAGGACCTCGTCTCGGAGGAAGGCGTGCAGATGACGCAAGGCACCACCCGAACAATGGAAATCACAATGGCACCGCAAGATATACAGGTGTATGCTCTGAGCGGCAGTCCCGGCGGGAACGTGTAATCAGGCAGCGAAAAAGGGAAAATTATTTGTCCTGCAAAACGAGAAGGGAAAACACGAAGTGCATATAACCGAAGTGAAACATCCTGTGCTCGAACCTGAGGACGGCCTCCTACTGGGGAACGGCGACCTGTCCGTCAGCATCTACCAAAAGTCTGACCAGATTGTCTGGCGATTCGGCAAGAACGATGTATGGGACAGGAGATTCGACAACAGCGACGACCCTGAACCGACCCACATCGACGAAGTCGCCCGCGGAATACGCGACGAAGGATGGGTCAGCAAGTCCTACAGGGGCGGAGGAATGGGCAGTGGCGATGCCAGCCGCAGCCAGCCGGCCGATCCCAAGCGGATGAAGGAACTGTGCGACGGCGCACCGGCATACGCCGACCGGCCGTACCCGTGCCCAAAACCAGTCGGCGAACTGGCCGTGGAACTGCCCGTGGACCAGCACGGCCTGGAGATTTCACAGAAGGTGCTCATCGAAAAAGGTGAGGCCGAGATCGAATGCTCGTGGGAAAGCGGCGCGAAATTCCGCTTCTTCTGCTTTATCCCGCCACACACCAACGCGCTCGTCGTCCACTGGGAGGTCGAGAACTGGAGGGAGGGCACCCGGACCGGAGGCACGGGGCCGATCCGCTTCATCCTCTACCGCTGGGCCGATCCAGATATCAAGGCGTTCGCATGCGACCTTGAAGCGCGCGCCGGCTACTGGTACTACGAAGGCTCAATCGACTCCGGCAAGGTCACGCCGCTGCCGAATCCGACAGTGCACCAGATTGCCGGCCGGACGGTAATCGAGCAGACGTTTCACCCGGACCTCGAATACGCGGATGGCTTCCGATACGCGCTGGCGCCGTTCGTAACCGACCTCGAAATTGAACCGCAGGCACAATACAACTGCGGCGACGCGCTGGTGCATCTCCGGCGCAGGAAACTTGATCTCACTGGCTGGCTCGCGGTCGCCGTGCCTGCAAGCAGCGATGACCGCGGCCTGGAAGGTGAGTTGGAGCGTGTCACCGACCTGCTGAGCGATGACCCAGCCGGCGTGATGCAGCAGTGGCGGCACGACACCCACGCCGCAGCCGAGAAATTCTGGAGCCAGTCGTCAGTCGAGATTGACGACCCAGTGTTGGAAGCAGCGTGGTACGAGACACTGCACGCACGGCGCTGTGTCTATCGGCGTGGCGTAATTGCACCGGGGTTGGCTTTCCCGTCCACCGTTCGCGACTATTCGCTGTGGCACGGCGACTACCACACGAATTACAACTACCAGCAGCCGTTCTGGGGTAATCTCGGCTCCAACCACGTCGAAATGGCGGACTCGTTCTTCCCGGGGATGAAGCACATGGTCGAGATTGGCCGGAAACTCGCCCACGATTACTGGAACTGCCGCGGAACCTTCATCCAACTGACCGGGTATCCGTTCCCAATCAATGACGACCCATACGGCACCGGTGGCATTTGCCGCATGGCCTACATGACCGGCTGGGTCGCCAGCTACTGGTGGTGGCGGTATCTATACACGCAGGATGACGAATGGTTGCGAACCGAGGCATACCCCATCATCCGCGACGGAGCACTGTTCTACACCGACTTCCTCAATAAGGGCGACGACGGTCTGTACCACGCCTTCCCGTCGATGCAGGGCGAATCGTTCTACACCGGCCGTGTCAAGGATTACACCGACCGACCGCAAGTGATTCGGCATGCTCGGTATTGCCTTCAGCTTGCCGCCAATGCCGCCGAGATACTGGATGCCGACGCCGATCTGCGCAACCAATGGCAGGAAATCGTCGACCACCTCGCACGCCCGGACGACGTGGGTGCATCCGAACTTACCGAAACAGAGCAACGGCGCATGGACCGCAACTTCCCAGAATTCGTCAGCCCGGACGGCTGCCGGCCGCAGACGGACGAGCATACGTTCCTGAATCAGATGAAGAAAAACACCGACTGGGCAGGTGGCGTAGGCGGTGTACCACGCCCGTGGACGCGGGCGGTTCGCGAAGGTCCGTTCGACCCGGACGCCGCGCTTCCCTATATCCGCCGCCTTCTCAGCCGCGAACGGCAGCCGAACGGCGTGATGCGAGGCCTTGGTGCCGACGACATGGGCTACATCGGCGCCTACGTCGAGGCCACCGGCATCCTGATGCCGCTCCTGGAGATGATGCTCCAGAGCTGGGACGGGGCAATCCGCGTCTTCCCCGCCTGGCCAAAAAATATCGACGCCAGTTTCCGGACACTGCGAGCAGAAGGCGCCTTCCTCGTCAGCGCTGTGTGGCGCGACGGCGCCGTCCGGTCGCTATCGATTCGGAGCGAACGCGGGCGCCCGTGCCGCGTTGCCAATCCCTGGCCCGGCGAGGCTGGCGTTGTTGCTCAGGACGGACGTAAGATCGAAACCACAGCCGAGGCAGACGGCACCATTTGCTTCGATACGAAACCGGGCGACGAGTATCATCTCCAACCCAGCTGAACGGCGACAAAAAGGAGCTCAGCAGGATGCCCGCAACGCTCACCCTCGACAACTTTGCGGCCAGCCCGTGCAGCAATCCGGGTTTGGGCCTCGATGAGGCCCTCGCAGCATACGCGCGGCTTGGGTACAGCAAGTTCGAGGCGTTCACCAGCTGGGCGAAGTCGGCGCTTGATATTGATGCTGATCCGAAGCCATATCTTGAAGCCGCAAGGCGCCACAGCATGCGGTTCACGTCCGTGCACCTGCCGCCTGTGGAGGCTGACCATGAGGAAACGATCAACCGCGCCGTCCGTGGGGCGCGGTTCGCGAAGGGCGTCGGCGCCAACGTGGCTATCTTCAAGGCGACGGACCGTAAGAACTACATCGCCGGCGCCGCACCGTTCCTCGATGGCATCACCGGGCTGGGCATCACGCCCGTGCTCCAGAATCACGTCGGCACACCGATTAGCACGCTCGACGACTACGCCGTCATCATCGACGGCATCGGCGACGCCCGAATGAAAACCACCCTCGAGGTGGGGATGTTTCATGCCATCGGCGTCGGCTGGCGCGAGGCCGCCGACCTTCTCGGCGACAGCATCGCGCTCGTCCACATCAAGGACCAGATCGGTGAGCGGCGCGTCCCGTTCGGCCACGGCGACGTCGACTTCCGCGGCCTGTTCGCCTGGCTCGAAGAGGCCGGCTACACCGGCGACATCGTCGTCGAGATGGAGGTCTGCTCTGAGGACACACAGCGGACACTCGAGCTGCTCGGCGACGCACGCCGCCACATTCAGTCGCTCCTCGCGGAGATCCACGGATGAGCGGAGACCTGTGCGAAGCGGCCGTGACAACATGATACAAGGGTAAGCAAATATGGCATCCAGAAAGTCAGCTGCACGAATACCACTGCCGCGGTCATTCTCTCCTCATCCTCGCGTGTTCATGGACGAGGCCGAGATAGAGACATTGAAAGACCGCGCCAAGCGTACCCGATGGGTTGCGCAACGCATCAGAGCGCTTGTGCGCAGAACTACGGAGCTCCCTGAAAACGATTTTATACCCGGCCGTCCGGCGAGCCAGCCGCCGAAGAAAATCGCGGAGAACGTCCGCGACATCGCCTTTGCCTATGTGCTATCGGGCAAGGAGGAACTGGCTCGCAAGGTCGCGGAGTCACTCCTTGCCTACGTCGATGTGGTCCCTACCTGCAGGATAAGCATCATGAAAGGGCTTGTCACCGACGCTACGCTCTCCGAGAGCCCATGGGCAATAAACATGTCGACAGCGTATGACTTTATCTACGGTTGCAGCGCTCTCAGCGACGCGGAGAAAAAAACGGTCGAGGACAACGTATTCCGTCCCTGCGCCGAGGTGTTGCGTATATGCAACCACACAACGGGGAGCAACTGGCGCGCCCGCGCAATCAGCGGGCTCGGGACAATAGGTTTTTGTCTCGGAGAAAAGGAGTATCTGGAGGAAGCACTTAACGGATACTACGGCAAGGACGGCAAGCTGCTCCGCTACGGGTTCGTACATCACCTTGCCGAGTCGATTTTGTCCGATGGCATCTTTTATGAGCGTACTATCGGGTATCATTTCAGTGGGCTCATTACATACACTCAACTGGCTGAGGTCGCGCGTCATTCGGGCGTGGACTTGTGGCACACGGCGATCGCCGGAAATGAGCGAGACGCGGGCTCCGATGCTGCACGCAAATGGGGCCGCGTGGGCAAAAAAACAATCAAAGCAATGTGCGATGCACCGTTCTACTATGTATTCCCTGACCTGTCCGGCGCACAGGTAGCTGACGCTGGCGTGTTTCATCTCAAACCAGACATTATCTACGAAATGGCTTATCACGCCTACAAGGACGAGAAATACGCGTGGCTCCTGAACCGGACGCGACCGCGCCGGCCCAAAGAAGATATCGACCTGATGTGGTTCAATTTTGACCTGCCGCCCGGCAAGTTCGACTTGAAGAACGACGCCAAGTTCGCGGTGAACGGAGTGCACACTCACAGCTGCACGCGGTTCCCATCGGGCGGCTACGCTGTCCTTCGCCAGAACTCGTCAAAAAATGCTACCTGTGTGCTCATCACGTTCGGCAAGTGCGGCACCGGTCATGAGCATCCTGACAAACTGCACATCTCCGTGTATGCAGGCGGGAGGATTATCGCACCCGACGCGGGCAGTCATGGATATGGCGTCAACGAGCATCTCACGTGGGACAAGCAGACAATCGCGCACAACACCGTCACTGTTGACCAAACAGCACAATATCCGCAAGGCAGCAAAGATCACGTGTGGCTGACGGACACGCCAGAAAAGCCATCAACCGGGGAACTGGCTTTCTTCCAGGCGGACGACCATCTCAAGGCCTTCCGAGCCACGTGCGACAACGCCTACGAAGGCGTGCTTCTGGACCGCACAGTCGTCCTGCTGGGCGCGCACGTCATCGACTTTTTTAGAGCGACCAGCAAGGAAGAACATCAATACGACTACGCCCTTCACCTCAACGGGAAAGTGCGCAGAACTTCGCTCAAGACCACGAAGACCCTCAAACGCCTGTCTCCGAGAAGGGGTTACTATCATATAAGAAACGTCAAGATGGGGGCAGCGGACAAAACTAATACCACCGCGACCTATTCAGTACCCATGCCCGACGGCGGCAAAAAACGCGACGCTCTCGATTTCAAGATTACATTGCTGCCCATGCCGGACGCCCGCATAGCCCTCGGGAACGGGCTGGATACGTTGGAGACGCGAAAACCCGCGCTCGTCGTTCGGACCTGCGCGGAGAACGCTGGTTTTGTTTCCGTCATGAGCCCGGGGTCGGCGGGGAAAGCAATTGCCGCCGTCACCCAGATGCACGACCTGCCGGACGGAGTACTCGGCGTTGAGATCAAGTGGACCTCAGGCGGCAGCAACTACGTCATCAGTTCCGACAAAACACGGGACATCCAAATTGCCGACACAAAGGTCAGATGCCAGCTCGCGCTGCTGCGGCGCCGAGCAAACGGCAAAGTCACGGTGGAGGCAACTGTCAAGTAGTTCTGGACGCTGGGAACGAACGAAAATGACTCGACCGCCGCAACGTCGGCGGAGCAAAGGCGAATGTTCATGCGTTACACAGTACTCGGCAAGAGTGAGCTCCGCGTCTCCGCAGTAGGCTTGGGCGGCATCCCAATCATGCGCCCCGGCAAAGCCGAAGCCGTGAAGACAATACAAAGAGCTCTCGAGCTCGGAGTCAACTTCATTGATACCGCGGCCTGCTACGGAGACAGCCAGACAAAGATAGGCGCCGCCATTCACGACCGGCGTGAAGGGCTCGTCCTGGCTTCGAAGAGCGGCGCTCAGAAGAAGGACGAGATCCTCGCCGATATCGATAAGGCGAGAAAAGAGATGAGGACCGATGTCATCGACCTGTATCAACTTCATGGCGTGTCCTCGCGCGAGAGCTGGCAGACCATCGCCGGCCCGGGCGGCGCACTCGAAGGCCTTCTCGAAGCGCGCGACAAAGGCATCATCTCACACATCGGTTTCACATCGCACGACCTCGACCTCGCACTCGAACTGGTTGAGCAACTTGTCTTCGCAACCGTTCAGTTTCCCTTCAACCTGGTGACATCCGAACCCGCGGACGAGCTAATCCCGAAGGCGGCGAAACTGAACCTCGGGTTCATTGCGATGAAACCCCTGTGCGGCGGGCAGTATGACGACGCTCAGTTGGCGTTCAAGTTCCTCAACCAGTATCCGAACGTGGTCCCCATACCCGGCATTGAGCACACGCCGGAGATAGAGGAAATTGCAGCCGTCGTGGCGTCAGGCGAGACGCTCGCAGGCGAGGAGAAGGCCAAAGCACAGAAAATCGCAGAAAAGCTCGGCAAGCTGTTCTGCCGGCGATGCGGATACTGCGAGCCGTGCCCGAACGGCGTGCCAATCAGCACGTGCATGATATTCGACGGTATCGTGAAGAGAATGCCGCGTGACATCGCTGTCAACGGCGTGGCAAGAAGCGTTGCCGAAAACGCATCGAAGTGCGTCGAATGCGGCGAGTGCGAGAAGAAATGCCCCTACAATCTCCCCATCATAGAAACAATAAAGGGTTCCCTGGCAACGGCACAACGCCTGGTCGCAGAATCTCAATGAGAATGTAGGCCGAAAGGAGTTTCCGGCAAGGAGGAGCGTTGTGGATGATGTGAGAATATGTATCGTCGGAGCAGGCAACTTGTCCACCGCGAAAATCTACCCTAACATCGCCACGGCCGGGGCACTGCTGGCCGGCGTGTGCGACCTCGACGGCGCCAAGGCGGAGTCAAACGCGCGCCGGTTCGGCGGCACGCCCTACACCGATATGGAGACCATGCTCGACGCGGAGAAGCCCGACGGCGTCATCATCTGCATCGGCCCCGAGGCGCACGCCGAGCTCGCGCCCGTCGTAATGCGGAAGGGCATCCCGGTCTATACCGAGAAGCCGCCGGCGCGTACCGCAGCCGCGGCACTCGAGGTCGCACGCGTCTCGAAACAGACCGGCATGCTCTGCACCACCGCGTTCAAAAAGCGCTACCGCAACGCCTACTGCCGCGCCAAAGAGTGGATTGGGCAGTTCGACCCGGCCGACCTTTACGCCATCTCCATCGACTACGCTTCGGCGCAATACACCAACGATTCGCCGCTCAGCTTCTTCCTGCTGGATTTCTGCATCCACGCCATCGACCTCATCGGCTATTTGTTCGGCGATACCGAACAGGTGTTCGCGTTCGCCAAGGGACCGGACGCCTACGCAGTCAGCCTGCGGTTCGCCAACGGAGCGGTCGGCTCGATGTGCCTGAATGACGGGCGGTCATTCATGGTCCCCACGGAGGAGGTTGAAATCTCCGCCCGCGGCGGCAACGCGATGACGATTCAAAACTCGTCCTGCTGGCGCATCGCCCAGGCAGGCGAACCAACTGAATGGCGCCAGCCGCCCACGTTTACCAGCGCTGGCGACAGCGGCAACGAAACCGGCCACCTCGCCGAGCTGACCGACTTCGTCGCCGCAATCCGCCAAGGCCGTCCTACCCGTTCCAACATCTATGAGAGCTACAAGAGCATGGTCCTCTACGAAGCCATCAAGCAATCAGCCGAGACCGGGCGGGTGGCTGACGTGCGATACGAGGCTGTCTGAAGGCCGGCATTGCTCCCTCGAACGTTTCTTCAGTGGGAACCCCCAGAGGATAACAACAGGGCATTCGGTGTGTTAGGCCCTCTCGGTCAACACATCTCCCAGGCGCAGGCTAAAGGCAAGGCGAGCGCGGAGGAACAAGTAAGTTCCTGTGTCGCAGTTCCAACCTTGCGCCCAAGCGAAGGATACCTGGCTCCTGTTATTGCATAGGCACCAGCCCCGGCTATAATGCGCTGGACAATCCTAATAGGGTTCTCACAAATGAATGTGAAGAAAGTAGTTGTTGCAGTCGGTTTGCTTTGCCTGCTTGTTTCTCCGGGGCTTGGGGAGCAGGGGCCGAGTCCGGAGGAAACGCGCTACCCCTTGCGCGCGCGCTGTGCGATGAATCTGCTGGAGGTCGGCGAGTGGCTGCAGATCTTCGCGCTGGCCAAGAACGGGGCGCTGCCGTCAAAACTTTCGGAGGCATTCGTGGACACGTCCGGCGCGAACTGGCGGTGCCTGGTCTGCCCCGCCGATGCACCGGAACCTGTCGAGGGCGGGTTCTACACCTCTTACGCCTACGTCAACGTCGCGCCCGGCGGGCGAAAATTAAGGGAGAATGGAAAAGACATTCTGGCGTTTGATGCCCAGCCCGTGCATCAGGGCGGTCGCAACGTCCTGTTCTCCAACATGGAGGTGAGGTACCTGAAGGAGCCAGAATTCCAGAAACTTCTGGCGGAGGAGCGGGCGAGATTCCTCAAGCGCGGCAAAACGCTCGAGATCGTCCGTCAGGATTTCATCCCATTGACCGAAACGCAACTCCGAAACTTCAAACCCTCAGGTCAGTCATTTCTCGGTTCAGTGCACTTCAAAATCACCGCGGCCATTGTCCTCGCCATCGGCGTCGTGCTGGTGCTCCTGGCGATGTTGCGGCGCAAGCGTCGCCGGGCCACCAGCTCTTGACCACGGTGTGGCCGGGTGCTAAACTCCCGTGTCGCCGCCCGTGAACTACGCCAGGGCACCCGTGGAAGACATAGTAAATCGAAAAGGCGAGTGCATTCGGGTTTCCGTTCCGGGGCGTGTCTGCCTTCAGGGCGAGCATCAGGACTTCCTCGGCCTCAGCGTGATTGCGATGGCCGTGGACTTGTATTTTGTAATCAAGGCGTGGCCGCGGCGGGACAACAGGTTCGTCATCCACATGCCGGATTTGGGGGAGAGGGACGAATTCGTGCCGTCGCGCAGGCTCGAACACCGCCAGCGGCGCGACTACTTGGTCGCGGGTGTCAATGTCCTCAAGCGGCGGGGGACCGAGTTCAACACCGGCTTCGATTTTCTGTTCACCAGCAATATCCCGGTGAACGCCGGGGTATCGAGTTCCTCGGCGATGTGTGTCGGCTGGGCAAAGGCCCTCCTGGCGCTTGCGGGCGACCCTGCGGCGGAGGAGCCGGCGGAGGTGGCCAAAATAGCCCACCAGGCCGAGGTCGTCGAGTTCAACGAGCCGGGCGGCACGATGGACCACTACACCACTTCGGTCGGTGGGCTGGTTTATATCGACTGTGTTGATCCCATCCGGGTGACGCCGCTCGACTGCGACCTCACCGGTATGGTCCTCGGCGACACCGGCGAGAAGAAGGACACCACGGGCACCCTCCTGGCGTCACGCCGGGCGGCGGAGGCAGGTATCAAGGAACTGCGCAGGCGAATTCCCGGCTTTTCCCTCAGAGACACCCCCGCCGAACAGGTACTCGCCGAACTTCGCCACCTGCCGGAGGATGCCGCAGATAAGCTCCGGGCAAACCTCGTCAACCGCGACCTGTGCCAGGAAGCGCGCCGCATGCTCCAGAGCGGAAGCATAGACCACAAGCGGTTCGGTCAGATGCTCGACGAGCATCACGCTCAACTCCGCGACAGGCTGGGCATTTCGACCCCCAGACTGGAAAGCCTTATTGATGGCTGCAAGGAGGCCGGGGCGCTGGGCGGTAAACTGAACGGCAGCGGTGGAGGGGGCACCATGATTGCCTATGCGCCCGGCCGGCAGTCCGAGGCGGTCGCCGCCATCGAAGCCCGTGGCGGAAAGGGCTACGTCATCAGCAAATCGAGGGGAGCCAACATCGAGTTCAAGGCCGAGCAAATATGAAAGCCGTCATACTCGCCGCAGGCAAAGGGACGCGAATGCGCGGCCTTTGCAACACCGTGCCGAAGCCTCTGCTTCCGGTTGCGAACCGGTCAATCGTCTCGCTGATCTTTTCCGGCCTCAAGCAAGTCGGCATCCGTGACGTCGCACTGGTAGTTGGGTTCGAGGGGCACAAACTGAAAAGTCTCATCGGCGACGGCAGCCGGTACGGGGTCAATGTCACATACGTCTGGCAGAAGGAACAGCTCGGGACGGGCCACGCCACGCTCATCTGCGAGGAATTCACCGAGGGCGAACCTTTCGTCCTCATATTCGGTGACATCCTGACCCCCAGTGACAATTACCGCGAGATGGTCAAGCTGTTTGAGGGCAAGGACTGCGACGCGGTGCTTTCCGTGTTCCCCGTCGAAGACCCCAGCGGCGGGGCGGCCGTAGAGGTTCGCGGCGGCCTGGTGAGCAACATCGTGGAAAAACCGCCGCCGGGATCCGTCCTCAATGCCGACACCAACGCCGGCATTTTCGTCTGGCCCGCAGCCATCTGCGCCCGCCTCCGCGCCCGGGAGCGCTCGCCGCGGG
>JAUWIN010000065.1 GCA_030605345.1 Candidatus Brocadiia bacterium | reverse complement strand
CCGTGCACGATCCAGCCCCCGACGGCGGCGGCGTGGCCTGTGGGGGTAGGGCTGAGTTGGTTTGACGCCCCCCCCATTGGGCTCGGCCGCCGACTACTTTGCGTCGGCGACGAATCTGGTCCAACTTCGAGCGTTGCGGTGGCGTCGCGTTCTTGAACCACACGTAGTGGTCCGCAACGAGGGAAATGCTAACCATCTGTGGGTGGGGGCTGTGCAGCACATGGTCGATAGCCCTAGGGCCACAGCGAGGCAATGGCGTCCTTGATCATGCCTTCAATGCCCACTGCAGGTGTGGAGTGGTTCTCACTGGTAAGTCCATGAGCCCACCAGTTGGGCAGCGCGCCGGCCTCATATCCGCCGTTCTCCCCCAACACCAGCTCCTTGTCCGTGGCGACGTATCCTGACCCGCCATTGGTGTAACTGAGGGTCATGGTATGGTCGAACGGCGCGTTTTCATCGACCCACAACTCATACTCGCAGAACATCTCGTGGGGCATGGCCACGAGGCACCACTCGGACCCGAGCATGATGGCGTTCGCGTCGAACCGCCGCGGAGGAGGGCTGTCCCCTCGCTCGATCATGCCCTTGATGATATCGAGGTTGTTCATGATGGACTGATAGCTCGGGTCGTCCAGCCAGTCCCAGGAGCCTTTTTCGTACTGTCTGTTCAGGCCGTTGACCGCCTCCTGCCATATTTCCATAGAGGGCAATTCCTGGCACGGCAGCATGGTGCTGGTCGAGCGCACGTCCAATTTATCCGCCTTGATGGGCGTGCTCTCGCGCATCGCCTGCAACACGGCGTCCCCGAGCTTCCTGCCCGCTTGGTCGGCTTTCTCGTGTGTGCTCCGGAGCGGATAGCCGTTGATATTGCCACCGCATCCCTGCGCGAACATTGGCATCACGTCGTCGCCCAGCTCTTCATTAATCCGAATGACCGCCGCGCCCGGATAGTCGGCGCTGATCAGGCAGCTGGTGTTGGGCGCGATTACGGGGTGAGCGGCGTGCTCGAAGAGCACGGCGACAGGCTCTCCCGACTCCTGACGCTCTGCCACAAGCACGTTCACCCACGGAACGACGGCCCCTTCCTTGTTGTCACCCATCCCTACGGAACCGTCCTCGGTGATTATGCGGCGGTTGAAGCCCACTTGGGCCGGCGCGCGTCCGACGCGCAATGAGACACGGACGGCAGCGGCCTTGGCTTCGCCCACGACCGCGAGAATGGCACTATGCACGCCGTCGTTCCACGCGGCTTCGGCCTTGGTCATGTCGCCCCTGTCGCCGGCCGGACCCAAGGCGCGCGAGGAATGTGGATGACCGAAGTTCAGCAGCGTGTGCTCGATGCCCGTGCGTTCCTTCACAGCGCTGCGGATCTGGTCGCTGACTTCAAAACTGGCGCCGATAAGATCGAGACAAACGATAGCTAGCGTTGTGCCCGCCTCGTCGTCCAGGACCAGTGCCCTGGCAAACAGTGGATCATGCACACCTTTGCTGACCCGCACGGGATGGGCAATCTCCATGCCCGCTGTTGGTGTAATATCCCTCCTCGCAGTTCCCGCCTTCATGTCTTCACCTCCGATGATCCTTGCCGACCTACGATCACACCCACGGTACTTGCGTCACGCGCTATCATTTACGCACTAGGCTACGCTTCTATCCAGTCGGGCACAAGCAGCTGGTACCCGCTTCTTGGCATCTTGCGACCTCGAGGACAGCTGGCTTTTCGCCGAAGCGCTACCCGTTGTCGACACCTACTGGCGGTCGTGCCCAGCGCCATAGCCATGCCGGCAACAGCTCACGCACTATATGACTCGGAGGTGAACTTGACGGCTCGCGGACCACGCGGACCAGCACAATACAGACTAGCCGCATAATGATAGAAGTCAGGAAAATAATGTGGTAGTGATTCCACGTTCGTCCCAATAGGTCAATAGACAATCCCGACATATGTTGGAGGAATACACCGGCGGCGATGGCAGCCAGTCCGCCACAGATGCCGGCGAACCCCCTCACCGCGGCAATGAACATGGACCTGTTCTCACGCGGCGACATCTTCATGCTGTAGCCGTTTTCGGCCACAGTCAGGCCGCTGTTCAGCATGCCGTCCAGTAGCATTGCCGGCGGCAGCAGCCAGATCACGGTGCCTTCTGTCATGAGCAGGTAGGCCAGCGCATACAGCGGCTTCAGCGTGAGGCAGACTGACAGCACAGGCTTGTGCCCGTGCTTATCGGCTAGCTTGCCCCAGAGCCTGCCTGTCAAGGCCGGGCCGATGAGGTGCAGTGACCATATGAGAATCGCGTATGCCACGGGAACATGCATGATCTTGAGCACGTAAATCTGCGCGAACGCTCCGACGATTGCCGTACTAGCACGCCAGACGCATTGAAAGAACAGAAATGTTCTGTAGTTACGGTCGCGTATCGGCTCGAACAACACGCTGAGAAATTGTCTATTACGGACCACAGCGTGGTCGGGTTCGTGGACGCGGATGAAGAGGAGAATGTCGGTAACGCCTACGATGACGGCAGCGGTCGCAAGAATAGGGAACTTAATTGTGATGGGCAGATGGACGTAGTATGTGAACGCAGCCACGGCGATGAAACAAATCGTTCCGACAAAGTGCGTCCAGCGTTGCCTGGTACCCCAATACCTGTTCAGAATTCGGTGGGGAACAAGGTCCGCAACCCACGAGAGAAACAAGGGCGCACCGATGTGGTTCAATGCGTAGTTGAGGCCAACCATCACCACAATGGCCATCATCATGACGTCGGGCGAGACGGACTTGAAGAGCAATGGGAAGAATGCAATCGGGAGATAAAGCAGTCGCCCCGCAATGTACACGATCATGAACGCGGGCTTCCTGCGTCGCAGACGATTGGCTAGCAGTGCCCCCACGAAGAACATCGATAACATCGCCATGGGGATGCCGCCGAGCAACCCGAAATGGAAGTCGGTTGCCCCTATCCTTCGGAAAAACTCGGCGGCAGCTGGGCATTGGGTGCAGATTGCGTAGATGACACCGAAACACCCGCCAAGGGTAATCAGTTTAGCGGAAACCCTTAAGCTCGTCGGCGCATGTGTTCGCACGGTCCCCTTTTCCGGTGCGCCCTAGCGGGCCTGCCACAGAGAGGCGATGGTATCTTTGATAATACCTTCAGTTCCCACAGCCGGCGGCGAATGGCTCCCGCTGCCAGGGCCGTGAGGCCACCAACATGGGAACGCCCCGGCTTCATACCCACCCTTTTCGCCAAGCGCCAGGGCTTCGTCTGTGCCAACATATCCCTCGCCGCCGTTGGTGTAGCTGAACGTCATGGTATGCTCGAACGGCGCGTTTTGGTCCACCCAGAGTTCGTACTCGCAGAACATCTCGTGCGGCATGGTCACAAGACACCACTCGGCCCCGAGCATGACGGCGTATGCGTCTAACCGGCGCGATGGAGGGTCTTCGCCGCGTTCGATCAGTTCCTTCATGACGTTGAAACTTTCCATCTTTTCGTGGAAGGCCTCCTCATGGACCCAATGTCCATCCTTGTCCTTGAGGGCTTTCTCCATACGGTCGATGGCTTCCTGCCACACTTCCAGAGAGGGCAGCTCGCGGCAGGGCAGAGCGGTGCTGGCCGATCGAACAACGAATCGATTCGCTTTGATAGGCGTGCTCTCGCGCATCGCCTGCAACACGGCGTCCCCGAGCTTCCTGCCCGCTTGGTCGGCTTTCTCCTGTGTGCTCCGGAGCGGATAGCCGTTGATGTTGCCGCCGCAGCCCTGCGCGAACATTGGCATCACGTCGTCGCCCAGCTTTTCATTAATCCGGACCACCGCGGCGCCGGGGTAGTCGGCGCTGATCAGGCAGCTGGTGTCGGGCGCGATTACGGGGTGAGCGGCGTGCTCGAAGAGCACGGCGACGGGCTCTCCTGACTTCTGTTCCTCTGCCACAAGTACGTTCACCCATGGCACTACAGCACCGTTCTTGTTGACATCCATGATTATGAAACCGTTCTCGTCGGCCAGGCGGCGGTTGAACCCGACCTGAGCGGATGCGCGACCGACGCGCAACGAAACAGGTACCGCACCGGCTTTGGCTTCCGTCACGGCCTCGAGAACGGCGCGATGCACGCCGTCGTTCCATGTCTTTTCGGCGTTCATCGTGTCACCGTTATCCCATTCCAGCCCCAGACCCCTGCTGGAATGTGGATGGCTGAAGTTCAGCAGCGTGGGCTCGATGCCGGTGTGCTCCTTCACGGCCTCGCGGATCTGGTCAGTCACTTCAAAACCGGCACCAATAAGATCGAAACAAACGATAGCCAGCGTTGTGCCGGCCTCGTCATCAAGGACCAGCGCTCGCAGAAACAACGGGTCGTGCACGCCCTTGCTAACGCGCGCAGGATGGACGATCTCCATCCCTGCTGCTGGTGTAATATCTTTCTTCGCCGTTCCTGCTTTCATGCCTTATCCTCCACTAATAACCTGGCTACCTATCCCGCGTTCCGGACCCCGCTGCGTTCTCTTAGGGCGACGCGGACATTGTTTCTGAACTCATCAATTTCCTCAGGTCTTTCGAACCCCACGATGATCACATCAACACAGCCGAGGCCGGCGACCCACTGGATAGTCCTTCGGCGCTGCTCGGCATCGAATACCCCTTCACCGATTAGTTTCATGCCGATAATCCCCTTGCCATTGTGGTGAGCGCGCTCCAGAATCGGGACGACCTTATCTGGGGCGGCATCCATCGCCTCGCCGTACGGGTTGATGCGCGCGTGGATTACATCTACCCACGGTTCCTCTGCTGCGACCTCCAGTGCGGCGAGCGAATGACATGACACGCCGTGGGCTCGGATTAGCCCACGCTCTTTGAGCCGGGCCATCGCCGCCATTTGTGCTTGGTGTTCCCGGTTCCACTGCGCGGTCGCCACACAGTGGATCTGCAGCACGTCGATGTACTCCAGCCCCAGTTCCTTGAGAGAACGCATCACCGGGAGCTCGGCCAAGAGGTGCTCCTGCCCTCCTGACGTTTCTTGAGAGGCCGTGATCTTTGAGACGATTTGGAAGCTGTCACGGTCCCTTCCCTTCAATACTCGCCCGACGTATGGGTGGCTGCCATAGTCGTCAGCTACATCGAAGAGCCGGACGCCTTGGTCGTAGGCGTATTGCAGCAACGCCTCGAATCTTTTGGCCCCCATGCGGGTCTGGTTCGACTGCTTGCCACTGGCGATTGTTCCGGTGCCGCAGCCAAGGCGACAGACGGACAACTCGGCCCCTAAAGATACGGACGTCGTTACTGATGGCATAGGCGTCCTGCCCGAAGAATGCTGCAAGGCGGCAACGCACCTACGACAGGGCACTACGGCGCCGTTCTCGATGAACTGAGTGCGTCGGGCTTAACATTCCTGGCGATGTCGGAGGCAACAAGTTTTCCTTTCGCCGAATGTCTGCACCAGGCGGCGAAGCCTTGTCCAGAGACATCGCCACAGCTCAGGTGGGCCTTGCCGGGTCGCAACGGCATGGTAACAGTGTCCATCCCCCCGGCGTGCTCAAGCACCAGCGTGATACACCCGTCCGAGCCATTATCGGTTCTCCGAAGTCCGACAAGCTTCGACTCCTGCCTGAAGGGCTCAAAGACGGTGATGAAGACTGTCTTCCTGGCTTTGCGTCGGGCAAGAGCAGCAGTGCGCGGCTCATCCAGCGTCGGCTCCGAGGCCAGCAGGTGTACCGTGCCAGTCTCCCCAAGCTGTAGCATGCGAAGCGACCTGTCACCGAACCGCCACGTAACGTCCCACGGCTCCTTGAACTCAGATGAACGCACGTCCTTGAAGTGCACGTACCCTTTTTTCTCGTTGATCGGCCCGTCCTGCTCCTGAAGCGCGGTCTTCGAATCGGCCTTGCCGTAGGCGTGCCAGGCCCAGTCAATCTGCGTCTCTTCGGGGCAGATAACATGATAGACGTCGATAACGAACGGGTTCAGCAGTATCAGTGTCCTGTCCAACACGGTCTCCAGATACGATGTATCGTCCGTTGCGCGAACGGCCTTGAATTCGTCACCTGCGTGGAAAAACACCAGCTCACCAACCGATGGATACCAGGGAGCCGGTGATGCCCAGATAGTGTCGGCATCTGCCTGAGGATATTGCGAAATCTCATCAACCGTAACCGTATTATGTGCGATTGTCTGCTTCGCCCACGTCAGCTGCATGCCGTTGCCGTATCCCCAGCTGCCTGCATCCGGTGCAAGTATTTTGTTCAGGCCATATAGCGTAAGTGAGAGTTTGTCCGCATGGCTGTGTCCGGTGCCGTAGGGCCCATACCGGAAGTCCAGCGCAGTCGCCTGCACGTCGTCGCCGTTCCCGCGCATGACGGCATATCCACCAATTGGGAGCAAGGAACAACCGTGACGATGTCGGCCACTGACGCCGATGTCTGCATCGTCTTCAAAACTGAAATGCCCAGCAGGTAGATCCCGCACCGCATAGATAAGGTGCCAGATCCCCCCGCCACTAACCTTTGGATTCTTGTTATCCTCGTTTTGTTTCTTGCGCTGGCGCGTCACAAGCCAGGCATACTTTGGGTCGTGGGTGCGTCGGTACGCGGCGCCGAACATCCTGACCGGAGCCGAAATCTCATGTGTGTTCGAATCGCCCATCGCAGAAACACTCATGTTCGGGAATGCGCGGTAGAACAGCGCGTCGATAGCGTCACGCAGGGAGCGTGGCCCCGCATCTCCGAAGTACCACTTCCATGCCCGAGCCGGTTTGGCCTGAAGCCCGGGCAACTTGGTCTGCCACAAATCGACCCCGCTGTTGCGCGCAATTTCAGCGACCCAGCACAAAGTGCGAAGCGTAAAATACGTATATCCAATCTGACTCTCCCAGAGTACACCGTCGGAGTTCATGGAGTGTGCAATCTGTTGCGCAAAGCCATACAGGTAAGCTCGTCGATCAGGATCATAGACACCGTTGATGGCTTCCTCCATCAGTTTCCTGTCGCCTGTTGCGAATCCTGTTGCGGCCAGCACCCCGATTGCCCTCGTGCGCCAGTTGTCCGAGTTCAGGTGATGACACAGGTGACCGCCCTCCCAGCCGGAACGTCTGAATAAATCGTTTTCGATGCGCCGACGCTCCTGATTGGTCAACACGCCCGACGGCACTATGAGATCATAAGCCCAGCATAAATCCGTAATGACATCGGCTTCCTGCAGCGTAGAGCTGGTCAGAAGACCTGCGTAGCCGCCGTGAGACAGGCTGGGCGCGAGGTCGGCGTAGCCCACCAGAATCTGGGCTGCTTCCTTTG
Organism: Candidatus Brocadiia bacterium; assembly: GCA_030605345.1. Lineage (GTDB taxonomy): Bacteria > Planctomycetota > PUPC01 > PUPC01 > PUPC01 > JAUWIN01. The sequence goes on along the minus strand of JAUWIN010000065.1, from coordinate 4,950 downwards.
CGAATCGGCGGTCTCCGCGAAACTGGTATGCCAGTGCCAAGTCTCTGGCCGGCCTGCAGAAACCATGATGACGGACGCCGGACTTCAGCTCCTCGAGCCGCGCCGGATCCCAGCCCTCGGCCGACTGGACTATTCTGTCAATTATGCCTGCGGCCCAAGGGTCGGTCTCGGCCTGATGCCGAATTGACTTTATATCGTCGGAAGGGAGAAAAAGCCTGGGATGATCTGGCAGCTCCTGCGGAATCGGAATACGCGTACTTCCGCCATCATATCTGGGCGTTGCGCACCCGACACCGGAGTAGGCCAAGCCAATACAGAGCACGACGGAACACCAGGACCTGAATGTGAGCTCGGTCGGTCGAAACATTGTTTCTGTCTCCTGTTAGAACTACTGTCCCAAACTGAGTCGAACGTGTGCAGCAACGAGTCTGACCCATCATCCTATGCGGCCTCTCTGTCGGCGTCAATCCCACTGTCATACACCTACCGTCCCAAAGTCTCTTGAAAGCAGGGCTGCGCGGTGATATATTTCGGGTCCAATGGACGGTTAGCCTGCTTCCGCGCACCGGACGAGGAGGGTTTTGTGGGTCAGACGCTCAGCGAAAAGATTCTGAGTGACAAGTGCGACGGCCCGGTCAAGGCGGACGATTTCATCATCGCCCGGACAGACGTCAGCCTGGCGCAGGACGGCACCGGGCCGCTCGCGGTCCGGCAGTTCGAATCGGTCGGATTTACGTCCGTCGCCAACCCGGAAGAGACACTGTTCTTCCTCGACCACGCCGCCCCCAGCCCAAGGCGGGAGTTGTCGAACGACCACATCAGGTTGCGGGATTTCGCCGAGAAATACGGCTGCCGCCTCGTGGATATTGGCGAAGGGATATGCCACCAGGTCGCCGTCGAGGACCACGTGAAGCCGGGCGACCTGGAGGTCGGTGCGGACTCGCACAGTTGCATGGGCGGTGCGCTCGGCGCGTTCGCCACCGGCATGGGCAGCACCGACGTCGCCGTGGCCATGGGGTTGGGCAGAACTTGGCTCCGCGTGCCCCGTACGTTCAAAATCGAAGTGACCGGCGAGATACCCCGCGGCGTACAATCCAAGGACCTGATACTTTGTCTGATTGGGATGCTGGGCGCCGACGGCGCCACATACAGGGCGCTGGAGTTCCACGGCCCGGTGGTCGAGACGATGCCTGTCTCCGACCGGCTCACCATGGCGAACATGTCGGTGGAGGCCGGCGCCAAGACGGGGATATTTGCTTCGGACGAATTTACCCGCCAGTATCTGGCCGCACACGACCGGGAACGCGACTTCAAGGAAATCCGGCCCGACCCCGACGCCGAATACGAACGCGTGATTCACATCAACGCGTCTGAGCTCGTCCCTACTGTTTCGTTTCCGCACACCGTTGACAACACGCGTCCGATCGACCAGGTCGGCGACATTCCCATTCAACAGGTGTTCATAGGAAGTTGCACTAATGGCCGGCTGGAAGACCTGCGCCTCGCCGCAAAAATGGTCAGCGGCAGAAAGCGAGCGAGGCGGACCCGCGTCATTGTTACACCGGCATCGCAGCGAGTGCTACGTAACGCGCTCGATGATGGCACCATCAAGGCGTTGGTCGATTTCGGCGCGACCGTCACCACTCCCGGGTGCGGCGCCTGCGTTGGCGTGCACGGCGGCGTGCTGGGCGACGGCGAAGCCTGCCTCGCAACCACCAACCGCAACTTCAAAGGCCGGATGGGCAACCCCGAGGCGTTCATCTACCTCGCCTCTCCCGCCACCGCAGCGGCAACCGCCATCACCGGCAAAATCACCGACCCCAGGGAACTGGTGTGACAGGTAAAGGAAACAAAATGAAAGGGAAGGCCTGGAAGTTCGGCGACAACATATCCACAGACCTGATTTGCCCAGGGAGGTTATTCCACCTCCGTTCGAACCTGCCCGAACTGGCGAAACACGTGCTGGAGGACGCAGACCCGGATTTCGCTTCCAAGATGAACAGGGGCGACTTTGTTGTTGGCGGGCGAAACTTCGGCCTTGGCTCCAGTCGGGAGCACGCCCCAACCATCATCCGTCTCGCCGGTGCCAGCGCCGTCGTTGCCTCGTCTTTCGCACGAATCTTCTTCCGAAACTGCATCAACGTCGGCCTCCCCGCCATCGAACTCGACACCAGCGGCATAGAACAGGGCGATGAACTCGAGGCCGACCCGGAAGCGGGCGTGCTGAAAAACCTCACCAAAGGCACTCGGATGAATTTCGCTCCGCTGCCGTCGGTTATGAGAAAGATCCTCGACGACGGCGGCCTGGCGGAACATATCAAGAAGCGCGGGGACTTCGAACTGGCCGATTAGGTGTGAGGTGCGAAAATCACACACCACTTTCACACATACGCCGAGGCGCTCGATTATCTCTTCCACTTCACCGACTACGAGCGCATGCACCGGGTGAAGAAGGACACGTCCATCTTCGGACTGGCGAGGATGAACGATATCCTGACCCACTGCGGCAATCCGCACCTGAAGCTGCGGGCGGTGCACATCGCCGGAACCAAGGGCAAAGGCTCGACTGCCGCTATCCTCGCCTCCATCCTCCAGCAAGCCGGCCACAAGGTCGGGCTCTACACCTCGCCCCATGTCCTCGACATCCGGGAGCGAATCCAAATCAACGGGGAATGGATTTCAGAAGACGACGTGACGGCACTGTTGAACTCGATGTTTCCGTACCTGCAAACTGCAATTCAGGGCGGGGAAACATATGCGCCCACGTTCTTCGAAATTTTTACCACCGTCGCCTTCCTTTACTTCCTCCAACACGGCGCCGACATCGCCGTCTTCGAGGTCGGGCTCGGGGGACGGCTCGATGCGCCCAACGTGCTCCTGCCTGAAGCGTGCGCCATTACACCGGTCAGTTTCGACCACACCGGCAAACTCGGTACCGACCTTCGCCACATCGCGGGAGAGAAGGCAGGCATCATCAAGACCGGCGTACCGGTGGTATCCAGCGTGCAGCAACCGGAAGCGCTCGACGTGATTCGGGCGAAATGCACTGAACTCAACACCACACTGAAAGTCGTCGGCCAGGACGTAATTGTGGAGACACGCCCGCCCGATGGGTTTTCGATTAAGACCTGGCGGCGCGAACTTGAGGGGTTGACTCTGCCGCTGCGCGGCCGGCATCAACTGGAGAACGCCGCCACCGCAGCTGGCGTGGTCGAACTGCTCTCTGAGCGCGGGTTCGAGATCGCAGACGAGTGCGTCCGCCGCGGAATCGCCTCAGTCAACTGGCGCGGCAGAATCGAAACGGCCAGCACGAACCCCGAAACGATTGTGGACGGCGCCCACAACCCGGCCAGCATAACAGCCCTGACAGAGGTGCTCGACTCACTCCCCCGCAAAAAAACTATCTTCGTGGTAGGCATTGCGGCGGATAAGGACATAGCGTCGATGCTCGAGTTAGTCATTCCGCGCGGCGACGAGTTTATCTTTACAAAAACGGCCAACCCCCGCGCGGCCGAACCCGCGCACCTGAAAAGCCTGTTGCAGCGGGTGTGCCACAAGCCGGTCTATACGGCCGCAACCCCGCCGGAGGCGCTGGAACTCGCCAGGAACCGCGCCGACTCGGCCGACCGCATTTGTGTTACCGGCTCGATGTATCTCGCAGGCGAGGTGCTCCCCATCGTCGAGAAGGAGCACGGAGCACAGCCTGCGCAAACGGCCTGATCCCCTATCTCCGGAGACGCCCCCGCGAACACTCGACACGAGAGATGAACTCCCCGGACTGTCTTAATTGATCACGCCTTGAGCACAATACGCCCGTATTTCTTCTTGCCGACGCGGAGAAGTATCCGGCCGTTTTGCAGGTCGGACGTCGTGAGGGACATTTCGATAGAATCGACCCGCTGGCCGTTGACATAGGCTCCGCCCTGCTGAATCAGGCGTCGTGCCTCGGACTTTGTTTTCGAGAGTCCCAGTTCCACCATCGTATCCATAACATCGATGCCCGAGCCCAGTTGCCCGGCGCTAACTTCAATCGTCGGGATACCTTCCGCGGTTCCGGCGTCGCTTCCGAATAGAGCGGCGGCAGCGGCCTGGGTTTTCGCCGCTACGGCTTCGCCGTGCACGAGTTTGGTGAGCTCGAAGGCGAGGCGCTTCTTCGATTGGTTGAGTGCCGGCCCGGGTTCAGCGGCGCCCAGCCTCCGCCCCTCGTCCAGCGGGAGGACCGTGAGCATCCGGAGGCATTTCTCGACGTCGGCATCGGCCGCGTTTCGCCAGTATTGATAGAAGTCGTAGGGGGTGGTGGCGTGGCCGAGCCAGACGGTGCCCTTTTCGGTCTTTCCGAATTTGATGCCGCTTGAGGTAAGGAGCAGCGGGCAGACGAGGCCGTGGGCCTCGGCCCCCTCCACCCGGCGTATGAGGTCAGTCCCGGCCAGGATATTGCCCCACTGGTCACTTCCTCCTATCTGTAGCCGGCAACCTTCGCGGCGGAACAGTTCAAGAAAGTCATACGCCTGGAGGAGCATATAGTTGAACTCGATGAACGTCAGGCCCTTCTCCCATCGCTGCCTGAAGCACTCGGCGGCCAGCATCCTGTTGACGGTGAAGTGAACGCCGATGTCGCGGAGGAACCCGATATATTTGAGCGGCTCCAGCCAGTCGGCGTTATCCACTATGGCAGCGGCGTTGTCGGCGCCGCTGTCGAAGTCGAGGAACCGCCTCAGCTGATCCCTCTGGGCCTTGAGGGTCTGAATGATGCGTTCCGGGCTTAGCATTTTGCGGAGTTCGGACCTGCCGCTCGGGTCGCCCACCATTCCCGTGCCGCCGCCGATGACCGCGATGGGGCGGTGCCCAGCGCGCTGGAGGTGCGCCATCACCAGGATGGGCAGTAGGTGCCCGACGTGCAGGCTGTCGGCAGTGGGGTCGAACCCGACGTAGAACGTCACCGGCGGCTTT
>JAUWIN010000141.1 GCA_030605345.1 Candidatus Brocadiia bacterium | reverse complement strand
TATGCCGGTGAAGGTAACCGGCCCGGGTTTTGTTTCGGGGCTGATTGTCGGCGTCATTGGTCGCCCCCTTTTTCAACCGCCCACGGGATGAAAAGTGTCCGGTACGTGCGCTTCCCCGGCCTGTCCACAAAACCGAACATGCCCGCCAACACCTCGAAAGATTTGAACCGGCCGCCCCGGCGCCGGCAACTGAAAAGCGGGAACAGGCGGAGGCTGCTCGAATCCTCGTCTCGGTCGTAACGGAAGGCTTCCCATAGCGCCCGAGTTGACCGCCAGACGTTCTGCCCTGGCCCTTTATTATACACCCGGGATTCGTGCTCGAATATCCGCCAGATGAAGGTGTAGAACCTGTCCCAGCCCTGCGGGTCCGGCACGCCACGCAGCGCGAGCGTGCCGAAGTAAGTGTTGCCGAGGCGGTCACGTTTGTAGCACCACAACGGCCACAGCACGTTCTCGTAACTCGTGCGGGGGCTGCTGCGCCCCGCATCCTCCCATTGCTTGTAGATCGAGCGGTACACTATGAACAGCGAGCGCCCCTTCATCCGTCGGCGCTCGGTCCGGCGCTGCTCAAACCGGAACAGCGGCCACAAGTAATACTGCCGCTGCACGTGATGGTCGGTCAACCACCCGCACAGCGGCCAGACCTGGAAACGATTATAGTCGGGGCCAGACCCAAACCGAAGAATAGGCCACGGCACCACGTAGTCGGTCCGGCCGGTCTTGCTGTTATGTGTGTGCGAAAAGAGCGGCCAGGCTATGTTGTAAATCCTCACGTCACCCCGCTCCTGCCAGCCCCAGAAGGGAAAGAAGGCACTGCCCCTGGTCTCTGTTTCACCTTCGCCCGGCTTCTCGGTGTACCAGAAGAATGGCCAGAGAAAGAACCACCGGGGCGGATTGTCCTGCCGTTTCGTCCTGCCGAGCAGCGGCCATATCTGCCAGGTGCAGCGACCGCCTCCACTTGCCCATCTCAGGAACGGGAAGAGAACGTAGTAGGACTCGTGTTCGCCGCTGGTCGCGTGCGAATAAAGCGGAAACAGAACAAACCGTATCTTGTCGCGGCCGAGCAAGTTCTTGACCACCCCGCCGTGCGGGAACACGGCGTGATACGGGCCGCACTTGTCCGAGTCCCCCCCGAAATATATCGGGAACAAAGCCCAGTGGTGCCACTTCCCGCCGTCTTCGTTCCGGCCTCGAACGTTATAGTACAGCGGCATGAAAAAAGTGCGGCTCGTTGGGCCACACGATTCGTGCCGATACAGCGGCCAGAGGGCGAGAACCTGGAGAGCGGAGCAGCCCTCGCCCGGCCTCGTCCTCGGCGGGACCCGCCGCGCCAGCGTGCTTAGTGTCGCCGGGGGCGCGAAAAACGGCACGTCAAACTGCGCCTTGCTGTCGGGCGGAATGCGACGGTATTGCCGCACGCTGAACAAAGGTCGCAAGCCCCACTGGGCGGTTGACTCCTTCCACTGCACGTCCACGAACGGTCCGAGCGCCTCCACTCTGCCGGGAAGCCGCTCCGTTTCAGGCCGGGCCGCAGCCACCGGCCAACTATCGAACTGCTCGAACGGCGCACATCCCGCAACCGACAGATAAATGAGCGCCAGCAGTGCAGGGTGGCTTGCGGGAATCGCACCTTGACCTGTCATACGGCCCCCGCTGCCCACATTTCCCTTACCCTCTCGCTTCGTCCGCCAGTTTGAACACGCAGTACTCGCCGCACATGGAACAGACCTCTTCGTCGTTCGAGCGGCCGGCCTGGCGTATCTTTCGCGCAACAACGGGGTCCAGGCACAACGCAAGTTGGCCTTCCCAGTCCCGCTTACGGCGAAGGGATGAGAGCTCTTTATCCCAGTCTGCTGCGCCGCGTAGGCCCTTTCCAATGTCGCCGGCGTGGGCGGCAATCCTCACCGCCATGACACCCTCCCGGACCTGCTGCTCGTCGGGCAGGCTGAGATGCTCCGACGACGTGACGTAACAAAGAAAATCGGCGCCGGCCGCTGCGGCAAGGGAGCCGCCGACCGCCGAGGTAATGTGGTCATATCCGGGCGCTACGTCGGTAACTATCGGCCCCAGCACATAGAACGGCGCACCACGGCATATCTCCTTCTCGAGCCTGACCTGTGACTCGATCTGGCCGACCGGGACGTGGCCGGGGCCTTCGATGATTACCTGGACACCGGCGGCGACGGCTCGCTGGCGCAGTTCGCCCAACACCATCAACTCGTGCACCTGTGCACGGTCCAGTGAGTCCGCCAGGCATCCCGGCCTCAGCCCGTCGCCCAGGCTGAACGTCACGTCGTATTCGCGGGCCATGTCGATGAGCTCGTCGTATCGCTCATACAGCGGATTTTCCCGGCCGTTGTGCCGCATCCATCCAGCAAGAAACATACCGCCCCGCGACACCATCCCGCAAACCCTGTCGCTTTTGTCCAGTGTCCTCAGCACGTCCCTGGTGACGCCGCAATGGATGGTGACGAACGAAATACCGTCCGCCATGTGCGCCCGCACCGCATCCATCATGCCGTCCGGGGACATGTCCACCACTTTGCTGCCCTTCGCCACGGCGCTCACCCCGGCGTGATATATCGGGACAGAGCCGACTGGCACGGAGGCATGG
>JAUWIN010000137.1 GCA_030605345.1 Candidatus Brocadiia bacterium | reverse complement strand
CATGGTTCGTCCTCCGCAAATATCTCTATCGCTTTCTTCAGCCTTCGTTCCAGGAGTGTCGGCTCGGTGTTGAGGAACGTCGCAAGGAGCCCGGCGGCTTCCTCGGGGCGCCCCCGCGCCACCAGCGCCATGCCGCGAATGTAGCCGCACCATTCACGGTAAAAGAATATATCGCCGGTCGTTGGCAGCGTGTCGATGAGCTCGAGCGCGGTGTGATACCGGCCCAGGCGATACGCGTTTGCGGCGCGATAAAACTGCGCCACGCCGGCCATGTGGCCTTTGCCCCCGGCGACGAGCTCGGCGTCGGCGCGCTCAAACTCGCCCGCCTCGAACAGCGCCGCGCCGTACACGGCTCGGTAGGCTGCGTTGTCGGGCTTGACCGCGACAGCCCGTTCGAGGTATTTGGCGGCCGTTCTCGGCCTGCCGGAATCGAGCAACTTCTGCCCACGTCTGGCACAGGTGCGCGCCGATAGCTCCGGGACAGTGTCGGGCGGCTGGTCATTTTTCCGGCTGTGGTCGATGTCGGGCGGGATGGCGCCGGAATCTGTTCCGGCGCTCTCGAAGGCTTTCTGCTCGACTACGGCGAGTATCCAACCAAGGATTTCCAGGTTGTCAGTGACCGGGCCGGCAAGGAGTTTCTCGCACCCTTCCACGCCCCTGCCGCGGAGGATATCGAGCGCCGCCGAGAGAGAACGCCCGATGGGATTGCCAGGCGACAGTTCAGTCGCCCGCGCCACTTCGGCTTCTGCTTCTTTGAGCCGTGCGAACCGGAGCAAAAGGTAGGCGTTGAATGCCGCCGGGACGGCGTCGTCCGGCGCCGCAGCGACGGCCCGGGTGCTCTCTTTCAGGGCCGCCTCAGCCAGGCTGGCACGCGCCAGAACAAGCGCGTGTTGGACGAACAACCGATGGTCGCCCGCCTCGCCCGCGGCATCAAACGCAGCCAGAGAAGCTTCTAATTTGCCTGACCGGGCGCGGTTTTGCCCGCGCCGAAGCGCACGAGTGCTTGAGCTCACTTTGCCCATTGTGCAGTATGATGCCAGAGCTCATGTCTGGTGTCAAGCAAGGTGGAGCACAGCACAGGCGATTGCGTTGAAGGGCGTCGCTGGTTGGACAGTCAGGATGTGGCGGGAGAAGATTTTCGCCGCAATACGCAGCCCCACGCAGTAGCGGGGCCATCGGCTTACGTTTCAGCGGTCCGGTCGGCGGAGTCGTTCGCCGGCGCGTCTGAGGAAGGCGCGGTCTTCTTCGCCGAGCGAGTCGAAGCCCTTTTCGCTGATTTGCTTGAGGAGTTCGTCAACCTTCCTTCGCACCTCCTTGTCCGCGCGTTCGATTTTCTGCTTCCGCGTGATTTCGGCATCGAGTTTTTTTCTTGGAAGTCGCCAAGTGCGAAAGTCGCCCGTCTCCGGTGTGCGGGGCCGCGTCGAGTAGCCCGCAAACCTGCTCTGTCGGAAAAGGTCGTACGAATACGCGCCGGCAATAATGCCGACGAAGACCAACAGGGGGCGGCCCCACATTATACCGAGGACGATGGCCGCCGCGCCGGCGGCGATGCCGATCCGCCCTGCCCACAGGTCGCCGCGGGCGTGTCCGATTTTCGCGTGCAGGGCGGCCCGCAGCGCCGCACCCCCGTCGAGCGGCGGTGCGGGGATGAGGTTGAACGCGCCAAGCAGAACGTTCCACCAGGCAAAGATGAGCAACAGGGGGAACAGATGCCCCAGGCCATACGCGAGACCGCCGAGTGCCAGGTTGCAGCACGGACCTGAAAGCGAAAGCATGATCTGCGCAGATGGCGCCGGAGGCATTCCGGAGACCTGGGTGAACCCTCCAAGCGGCCCCAGCACCCCGTCGCCGACATCGGCCCCGAGCCCGGGGCCGTCATCGCGTGCGCCAGTTCGTGGCAGACCACCGCGACCACCAGCGAAATCATCTGGCCAAGGTTGAACAAAAGCCACTGCAGGCCTTGCGGATGTTCCCTCACCGTCAACACCGGCTCATACAGGAAGATAAGCGGCAGCACCACGAACAGCGTCCAGTGGACCCTGATGGGCGTGCCCCCGATACGACAAATCAGCAGCGACCGGCCCACCGGCAACCCCCGCAGATTAGATGACGCGGGATGAATGCTTGCGGCCACTCCAAACTACCCACAGGATGGCACCCGCGCGGTGAACATAGTGCAGAGCACCTCATCCGGCGCGCTGATATTACAATGGAGCAGCGTCGGCTGCAAGGGCGCGGCAAATGCGGGAATCTATTTGTTTTCGCCAGAGCATGGAGTATAATTACAATGACAAGGATGTATTGTGCTATAGATGGCGAGGTGCGCGTTCTGGAAAGGAGCGGCAAGCCCGAGCTTTCGGTTGTGTTTATGGGCTCGGATGAGTTTTCCGTGCCCAGTCTCGAATCCTGTTTGAGATACGCCGAAGTTGTTGCGGTATATACCCACCCTGACCGGCGAGCTGGCCGCGGCAGGAAGCGGTTGGCCCGGTCGCCGGTAAAAGAGCTGGCTGCGGGCCGTGGCGTCCACATCGAGCAGCCGGAGAAGTTTGACAGGGGTTGTTCGGAAAGGTTGGGCCAGTTCGGCGCCGACCTGACAGTGGTGTCGGCTTACGGGCATGTTTTGCCGGCATCGGCGCTGGCCGCAGCCAGGACAGACAGCATCAACGTGCACCCCTCGCTGCTCCCCCGTCATAGGGGTGCGGCTCCTGTTGCGGGGGCGATTTTAGCGGGCGACGCGGAGACGGGGGTGACGCTGATAAAACTCCGCCCGCTGCTCGATGCTGGCGAGGTTATCTGCTACGGTCGAGACCGCCGGAGGGCGCAGGGGGCTACCCCGATTGGCGAAGGGGAAACCGCTGGCGAGTTGTCCCGACGGTTGGCGAAAATCGGCGGCGAACTGCTGGCAGAGGTGTTGCCGGCGTTCGTCGATGGCTCTGTGACATACGAACCCCAAGACGAGACCAGGGCGACGGTCGCCCCGATGCTTCGGAAGTCGGACGGGAATATCGATTGGTCGAAGCCGCCCGGACAGGTCGTGCGGCGTGTCCGAGCGATGACACCTTGGCCGGGCGCATATACTATGCTGCACCGGCGCGGGCACCGGCCTCCGAGGCGTGGGGTGCTCGAGGCCCGGGCCTGCGATTCCGGTTGCCTCCCACGGGGTGGCGGAAACCCCGGCCAGTTGTCCGTTTTGGAAGGCTCCCGGCTTGTCGCTTCGGCAGAAGGCGGCT
>JAUWIN010000093.1 GCA_030605345.1 Candidatus Brocadiia bacterium | reverse complement strand
CTGCCTGTGAAGGACGAATGACCATCCCTAAGCCGAAGGCAACCCAAGGTGCTTCCGCCCCGGACAGTCAGCAACCTGAGCCGGAAAAGAAGCTACCACCTCGACGAGACGAACAGCCAAATGAGACACCCCCGGCTCGTTCAGACAACCCGTCGGGCGAGACCGCCGATAATGGTGGGTCTCAGCCGCCGCCACTTGACCCCGCGGCACGGGCAGCAACCTGGAAGGACGAAGCGAAAGCGGGGGCTCGCGCGATGGCCGCGGTGGTTGGCATTGTATTTGTTCCCTTCCTTCTGGTCAGCGGTTGTCTGATGCTGGTTTTCGGTCCATGTGCATCAGACGAGGTTGATACAAGTGAAAAATCGACAAACCCTGCGGCGGAATATCGGGCCGAGATAGAGCATAGGCAACCAGGGCTAATTCACCGCGCGCAGAGTTCTGTGGAGGGTTACCGCGAATTTTTGATCCATAGGGTCGACTGGGATACTGGCACTGTTCTTGTCAAGCGAGGTGAGTGGAACAAGATGCTCCCTATGGGCAAGCGTTTGGTGACGCGCTACACATCAATTGTCAGAGGCACAAAAACGGGTCGCACGCGGCTCGAAATCCATGACGCTATAACGAATGAGCTGTTGGCAAAGCGCACACTATGGACAGACGAAATCGAGATTTACAAGTAACAAACACACGACAATAATGAATCAGCAAACTTTCGCGATGTTGCCGGTGAGGTGGGGGCGATCGTAGCTAGTGAGTAACTGATTTTGGAGGGCAGCATGATGAAGAAGTTCATTCTGAAGAGCAAGGTAATGTTGGTCATCGGTATTTTGGTAGCGTCGTTTGCAGGTGGGGCGGTTGCACACGGACAAGAGTCCACTAGTATAAAGGACAAAGAACTTAAGGCGAAGCAAATCAAATCGCTCAATGCGCAGCTGGCCTCCAAGACGGCGAAGATTAAGGCGCTTCAAAAGAGCAATCAAGAGCTGAGAGCCAAAGTCGCTGATCTTGACAAAAAGCTGAGAGCCCAAGTCGCTGAGCTTGAGAAAAAGTTGGAAGCGCTTAGTACGGCGAAAACACAAAGTGCTCATCTCGAGGAGAAACTAAACTCTTCAAAGGCAAAAGTTGTCAAGTTGCAGGCACAGAATCTGCGCCTTAAGGGGAAAATTACAGACCAGGAACACCGAGAACCTGAGCGCCCTAAGGAGACCAAAGGACGTAAGGATCCCTCAGAGGTCAAGCGGGATATGGATCCCCTGGTGGCGTGGTACAACTTCACGTACTCAAAATTGCCCCAACAAATCCGAGCGTCCAGCGGAAGTTTTATTGAGGTCAAGGAACGAAAAGGCACTATTTCGCTGCGCGCTCCGCGAGCTGGGGAGGAATGCAAAAGGATATCGCACCTGTGCACCGTCTTTCAGGTCATTGGGCCGGGCGAGATACTAGCGAAGACAATCACGTACACGATGACCGGACAGATAGGAAACTTTTACCTAGTGCCTTCGGGGCACTTTGTGTTTCACCTGAAGGGGATCGACACGCGCCGCCTTACGGATGGCATGAGGGTCATCGATGCGTTTCCAGAGGAAGATCTTGAACCACTGGGAAATACCCTTGCGCTGGCGGTAGCCTATGTTGGTACTTACCACTATAAGACTGTAAAAGGCGCAATCAAAACCGTACAAAGCTATGTGCCAATTAAGCCTATCGCTAAGGGAGCACTGGAAGCACTGACGGAGACAGGCGACTAACTGATTTGAGGGGGGGAGTTCGCTCTGAAGAGCAAGGCAATGTTGGTCGTGGGTATTTTGGCGGCGTCATTTGGAGGCGGAGCGGTTGCACAGTGGCTGCTTCCCGGGACGTCGTCGGCTGCCACGGTACTCCCCACGGTTAGGTTCGGGGATGATGATGATCACCTTCACATTGACATGACCGTAAAGCATGATAGAAACGGCAGACAGCAAGTCGTCACGGCAGAACAGTTCAGGATGGTTGATCCTCGCGGGAACGTGCGCGCAGTCTTGGGCATGGGCGTGCATGGGCCAGGGCTGGGGCTGTTGGACGGGGACGGTAAGACGACTTGGCGCGCGCCGAAACGCTGATTTGTCGCTCGACCCAGAGGCTCTCGACGGGGTGTGTGTGGCGCAGCGCTATTAGTCGCGTCCTCACTGGAGCTCTTCTTCGCCCGGACTGCTGATTGGGATTTCGCATTCCATATTATTATCGTAGTAGAACTCGACCATAGGGAGGGCCGGCTCGACGCCGTGCTCTTCCATCCAGCGCATCATCGCAGGATATACCTTCAGCCGGGCGAGCGACGGATGGCCGCTGAACTGCGCCACGAGCACCTCGCGCCGGGGGATGTTCTCGATCTTGAGCGGCGGCTCGACCTCCACCTCGCCCTTGACCACATACCCGCCTTTGCTGCGGAGCTTTGCCTCCGCCACTTTATCGGGATCGTCGTAGTATATCCCGCACGGGACGTGCAGCTGCTCTTCGGAAACTACCTCCGAGCGCGGCCCCGCGTCCGTCAGCAGACCCTTAACCTGCAATATCTTTTCTGCGACTCCGGTATATGCGCCTGTGTTCCGCAGGTACACAATGCGGTATGGGCCTCGCTGCTCACGGGTCAGTTCGACGCTGTTGAACGCGCCCAGCCAATAGGCAGCGAAAAGTAAAAAGAGGATAAAGCCAAAAGTAACCCCGGAAACGAGGACAAAAATTTTCTTTATCATACCCATCTCCTCATGTTTTTCTCCGCCTGCGAGCCATCATACCATTAGCCCGACGCCGGCCTGCTTTTATCTGTTGCGGGCAGGAACGCCTGTCATTATGATTTGTTGCCGATGGCGGCGCAAGAAAGAACAGGTCTGGAGTTTGCTTGATGCCGCAGCGAAATCCGGGCGCGGGCCACTCCGCCTTGGGGCTGGGGCTTCTGGTGTTTGTGGCCGGCGCATCGTTGATGTGCGTCGAAATCATCGGCGGCATGACCATCGCCCCGTACTTCGGCAGCAACGTGTTTGTGTGGGGCAGTGTCATCGGGATGTTTATGGGGGCACTGAGCCTGGGCTACGTGCTCGGCGGCAAGGTGGCCGACAGGAATCCGAAGGCGTCGGTGTTGTCAGTGCTGGTCGCTGTTGCCGGGGTGCTGGTTGCGCTTGTCCCGACAATTGTTCCGGTGATCTGCTGCGCGCTGCTTGAAACGGACGCAGGGCCGCTGTTTGCCCCGCTCCTGCCGTTCACTGCGCTGGTCTTGATTTATTTTCTGCCCAGCATGCTGCTGGGGATGACCCTGCCCGTCGCGGTCCGGATCGGTTCCACCGCATTGTCCACAGTGGGCGCGGTAGTCGGAAAATTGTATGCACTGAATGCGCTGGGCAGCGTGGCCGGCGCGCTGGTGAGCGTGTTCGTGTTGGCGGTTTTCTTCGGGAACCGAGCCATCCTTCTGGGCTGTGGTGCGGTACTGGTTGTGGTGGCGGCGGTCTGTTTCTGGCTCGAACGCGGCGTGGCCGTGGGGGGAGCCGAACGCGGAGTGCGCAAGGCCGCTCGTAAGCCCACACCCGTCCCCGGTCTGCGGGCGCTGGTGTTCATCTGCGGGATGCTGCTGATGAGCCTCGAAGTCGTCGGTGGTGCGGAGATAGCGCCTTACTTCGGCAGCAACGTGTTCGTCTGGGGCAGCGTGATTACCGTCTTCCTGGGTGCATTATGTATCGGCTATCGGGTCGGCGGGATAGTCGCAGACCGGCGCCCTGCGATCGTCACACTGACGACGCTGGTGGCGGCCGCGGGGATTGCGATGCTCCTTATCCCGCTCTGTGCGCCGGCGGTGTGCAAGATGTTTGTTGGCGCTTTACCCGCAGGCGGGGTGGGTGTGCTGGGCGCTCTTTTCGCGTCGATACTACTCTATTTCCCGCCCACGGTGCTGCTGGCGATGGTAGCGCCGTTCGCCGTGCGGCTCTCCACACGGCGGGTTGGTTCGATCGGCGGGGTCGCCGGAAAACTGTACGCGCTATCGACCCTCGGCAACGTCGTCGGCGCGCTCCTGACCACGTTCGTCTTGATATCGGCTATCGGCAAGACTCACCTGCTCGAACTGTCGGGCTTCGTGACGGCGTTGGTTGCGGTTGCGACCCTCCTGAACTACAACCGCGCCACAGGTGCACGGAAACAGCCGCTCCTGGTGTCAGGCCTCGTGCTTCTAGCTGTGGCGGCGCTGGCGCTGTGGCCCAAACCGCCGCTTGTCCCGCTGGCTAAAGAAGGTGAGCGGCTGCTGGGGATTGTCGATGTCGCCGGCTCCGGGCACTGGCATCTGGTGGAAGCCGAGCGATGGGACCCCGCAGAGGGGGAATATGGGGACTATCACCTGCTGCGCCGTATTCGGGCGGAACGCGAGTCAGCCTATCACCACGTCGCAGTCATCGAGGAAAAAAGCCTGCCGGTCGGCGAGGAGATTAGGACGATTGACGGCACGAGGTTCAACATAAGCCGGACAACCCTTTCCGGCAACAGGCGCGACCTGCGATTCGACCGGTACGTCGAAAGCTCTGTCCGTCTCGACGACGACGCAAGGAACATACGCAAGCCATACACCGCCGGCACGACCTATACCGACCTGCTGCACCTGCCCTTCATTTTCAGCGACGAAATAACGGATGTGCTCATTGTCGGGGGCGGAGGCGGCGTCGTGCCGATGGTCTTCAAAAACTCCTACCCGCGGCTCTCCATCGACGTGGTCGAGATCGACCCCGTAGTCGCCCAGGTAGCAAAGGAGTGGTTCGGGTTCCAACCCGGCGAGCGGGTCCGGCTGCACATTCGCGACGCCCGGATGTTCATTCACAACTCGGAAAAGGAATACGACCTCATTATCCTCGACGCCTACACCGCGGGCAGCCGAATCCCGTTTCACCTGACCACGGAGGAGTTTCTGACGGAAGTGCTCGACCGCCTCAGGCCGCGCGGCATCGTCCTGATGAACGTCATCAGCGGCGTCACAGGCCCCGCCAGCAGGCTTTTCCGGGCGGAATACAAGACCTTCGGGGCTGTATTCGGCTTCGATCACGTCTATGTTTTCCCCAAGAGCCCCTCGGATCTTGCCTTCTCCCAGAATGTGATGCTGATTGCCACCGGCCCTCGTCATACTCGGCGCCTCAGTTCCGACGAGGTCGAAGGCCTGGCAAAGGCCCGCACAGCGTCCGGAAAAATCAAGATGGCCACACTTCCCGAATACGCCTCACACATGTTCACCGAGCAAGAGCAGAAGGACATCCGCCAGGACGACGTGCCCGTTCTCACCGACGACTACGCCCCTGTCGACATGATGGTAATCGAACTGGAAGAGTAAGCGTTGCGTGTTTGGAGCAAGGGATGAATCGGAAAAGCATAGCGACAACATTCATGATTGTTGCGAGTTTGGCAGGCATTGCCGCACTCGTCGTCATTGTGGCCTACACAATCCAGAACGACTCGGGGCACTCCAGTTTCAACCCGTATTTGGCTCTCGTCATTTTCGTCCCTATCCTTGCGTTCGGGCTGGCGTACTTCCTCAGCTTCCGTGGGACTCCGGGCGCGAAGTGGTGTGGGATACTCGCGGTGATTGTTGGTATCGCAGGAATCGCTCTGCTGGTCTATCTCGACAGGACCAATACCCTCCTGCAATACGAAGTGTGGATTCATAGAGGCATGCCCTGACCGCCTGCCAACAACGGAATCGACTTTATTACATATACAAGGTCAGCCTCAGCCAGCGCCGTTCTGGCCATGCTCCGCCGCCGTCTTGTATTGCAGAACCGCGTCGTTTGCAGTATTATACGGGTCAATATAATCCATGTTCGAGGAGGAAAAAATGAAGACACTTGTGCGACTTCTGTTGATTTTGATGCTGTTGCCTGGATGTGGTGGCAAGGGAGACATTGATATGTCATCCTCCGCCACTTTCGATGCAAAGGGAAACGCTGGCCTTAAAGGCCAAGTCGCATCGCTCGGCTCCCTTGACAAGACAATCACGGTGGAAGGGGTACCAAAGTCCCTCTTTCTTGTCACCGTTGGTGTCTCTGGGGAAAGAGGTTCGGCAAGTGGTTCATCGTTGGCCGCTATATTGTTCAAATTCGAGCATGGTAAGCTGTTGCCGTTTATGGACTGGAAGATGTCTGGTGGCGGCGAGCGGCCGGCCTTGCGCCGAGAGAGCGACACTGAAATCACGGTGTATTACCCAACGACTATCGATAAACAGAGAACATGGGTCAAATTCAAAGTCGTAATGAAAAGATAACCTCGAACAAACCAGCGCACCGGATTGCCATCCGCTGCACTCCGTGGCAACCTATCCATCGAGTCTTTCAAGGCTTCGGTCAGGCCGTACGGTAGCCCCGCCACAGAGCTGAGCCTCAACCCAAGGCCGAGTGTCAGAATCCCACGCGGGACCGATTCGCACGTGGAGCGTTTATTGGCGCACGACCTTGAGAAGAGAATCGAACAGGCATTGGCGCCGTACCTGAGCACGATTCCTAACAACCCGGATCCGGGCGACGGCAAATGGCCGCACCTGACCCGCATCGCTGGACCTGAGGTATGGATATCGCCAAGTATTACAAACCAATCTGGGACGACGCTCGAAGGGGGCTTCCCGCTCGTTCTTTCGAGGATAAGAATGTCCTGCTCGCCAGCACCGGGGCATACGCTTCTCAGATATGATCCGGGCTCTCTACGCGCACTACCGTGCGACGCATCTGGGATGCTTGGGACCGACGCCTGGACGCGATGCCGAATGCGGCGGAGGAAGTCGGTGATATGAGCGGACGCAGCAGCCTCACTAAGGGCTACAAAACGTCGCTGGGTGTCGGCGCAGCGTCGGAACTCTGAGGATTCCGCAGGAGCGTCGGCCGGGTTTGTGTTATCATCAACAAGGCAGTTTTGGCGCTTGCGGTGGGTAACAAATATGGGCGGGTTGTATCCGGACAGCATTCTGCGCTCGGTGAAGCAGCCGGGCCAATACGTCGGATGCGAGCGAAACGCGGTGGTCAAAGACCACCACGCCGTAAAACTGCCCGTGGCGCTCGCCTACCCGGACACCTACACCGTAGGGATGTCGCACCTCGGCCTGCAAATTATTTACTCGATGCTCAACGCGCGGGAAGACGTGGCCGCGGAACGCGTGTTTGCGCCCTGGCCGGACATGGAGAACGAGCTCCGCTCGGCCCGCATACTGCTGAAATCGCTCGAAACCCACACCCCGCTCTCCGAGTTCGACGTCCTGGGCTTCACCCTCCAGCACGAAATGACCTACACAAATCTCTTGACCGTGCTCGACCTCGGCGGAATACCGCTCCGTGCCTCTGAGCGGAGCGACAGTGACCCTGTTGTTATGGCGGGCGGATGCGGCGCGTTCGTGCCGGAGCCGGTCGCGGATTTTATCGACCTGTTCGTGATTGGTGACGGCGAGCCCGTTATCGACAAACTCGCCGACGCGCTCATTCTGACGAAGGGGATGCGCCGCGCCGACAGGCTGGCGGCGCTCGCCCGCGGCGTGCCGCACCTCTACGTCCCGTCGCTGTACGAAAGCAGCCGCAATGCGGACGGCCGTCTGCTCGCCACAACAACACAGACGCCCGGAGCGCCCCCCAGCGTCCACGCTGCGGCGGTGGACGACCTGGACAAGGCACCATATCCCACCGCTCCCGTCGTCCCACTCGTCGGCACGGTGCACGAGCGCGTGTCACTCGAAATCTTGCGAGGCTGCACACGCGGGTGCAGGTTCTGCCAAGCCGGAATGACCAAGCGGCCAGTGCGGGCGCGCTCGGTCGAAACCCTGCTCGACCAGGCGCGAAAAGCCATCGCATCCACCGGCTACGACGAGATTAATCTGTCATCGCTCTCCAGCAGCGACTACCCCGACCTGCCCCGCCTCTTGGAGACGCTCGCTCGGGAGTTCGGGCCGAAGCACGTCAACATCAGCGTCCCGTCTCTGCGGGTGAACGAGCAGCTTCGCGACTTGCCCAAACACATCCGGAACGTCCGTAAGTCCGGCCTGACCATCGCCCCTGAGGCGGCGACGGAATCGGTCCGCCGCACCGCCAACAAGATGATAACCGACAACGACCTGTTCGAGGGTGTCCAAGCCGCATACCAAAACGGGTGGGCGGGGGTCAAACTTTACTTCATGATCGGCCGGCCCGGCGAGACCGACAGCGACGCCGCCCGGATCGCCGAACTCGCCGACGAACTCTCCG
>JAUWIN010000119.1 GCA_030605345.1 Candidatus Brocadiia bacterium | reverse complement strand
TATCCGCACGGACACGGGTTCATCGCCGCCACCATCATAAACTCGGACGGATACTCGACGGTCGCCGCGGCGCGGGCGATTCGGATGACGCCATCCTCTATCGGCTGGCGCAGCACCTCCAGGACGGTCCGTGGGAATTCGGGCAATTCGTCCAGGAACAACACGCCCTTGTGAGCGAGGCTTATCTCCCCGGGCCGGGGGTTCACGCCGCCGCCGACCAGCGCAATGCCGCTGGCGGTATGGTGCGGGGCGCGGAACGGCCGAACCGTCATCAGGGCCTTGCCGGCGGGCAGCATGCCAGCCACGCTGTAGATGCGGGTCGTCTCCAGCGCCTCCTCCAGCAGCAGTTCAGGCAGAATCGTGGAGATGCGCCTGGCGAGCATGGTCTTGCCAGAGCCGGGCGGGCCGATCATCAGGACGTTGTGGCCTCCGGCGGCGGCGACGATGAGCGCCCGCTTGGCGTGCTCCTGGCCCTTGACCTCGCTGAAGTCCACTTCATACGAGCCGCCCTCCTGAAAAAGCTTCTCGCGGTCAACCCTGTGCGGTTCGATGTTGAGTTGGCCGGTTACCAGGCCGACCGCCTCGGAGAGGCTGGACAACGGAAACACGTCGATGCCATCGACAACTGCCGCCTCGGCGGCGTTGTGGGCGGGCACCGCGATGCCTCGGAAGCCTGCGTCACGGCAAGCCATCGTCATCGACAGGGCGCCGCGCACCGCCCGCACCGCTCCGTTGAGCGCCAGTTCGCCGACGCACGCAATACCATCCGCCCGGGCGGGAACAATCTGCTCGCTGGCAATCAGGGTGCCGAGCGCGATGGGCAGGTCGTAACACGGGCCTTCCTTCCTGGTGTCGGCGGGCGCCAGGTTCACCACCGTGTTGCGGTGCGGAATGGAATAGCCCGAATTGTGCAGGGCGGTGGCCACGCGTTCGCGGCTCTCCTTGACTGCGGCGTCGGGCAGCCCCAGCGTGGCGCCCTGCCGCGTCCCGCGTGCCAGGTCCACCTCGACCTCGACGGCGTAGGCATCGATCCCGGCCACCGCAGCACTGAGTATTTTTCCCAGCATTGTCCGCCCCCATTCCGCGCAATGTTGTGGATATGGTATGGAATTCACTGGCGAAGTAAAACCTTTTGTACTCACTCGCCATACTCGCGATAGAGGAGGCGCCGCTCAAGCGCTTGACAATCACGTCTCCTGCGGGGCTATCCGCCCTGCTTTTCGGTTGACAGAAGCGGCGGCAAGGCCTAAAATCCGCTCGTTGTGCTCGGATAAACCAGGGAGCGGAGCAGTTGGCACACACCATAGTCGAAGCGCAAGGCGTGACGAAAGTGTATCGGATGGGCAGCCAGCAGGTTCACGCCCTGCGGGGGATCGACGTGCAAATCAGCACCGGCGAGTACATTTCCATCATGGGGCCGTCGGGCTCGGGCAAGACCACCCTGTTCAACATGGTCGGCGGGCTGGACATGCCCACGGCCGGCAGGGTGTACATTGACGGCGCGGACGTGGCGAAGCTCGATCCCCGCCAGCTGGCGTGGCTCCGATGCAGAAAGATAGGCTACGTTTTTCAGAGCTTCAACATCATCCCGGTGATGACGGCGCTGGAGAACGTTAGCCTGCCGATGACGTTCGCCGGACTGTCCGACGACGACGCCCGGAGCAAGGCCGCAAGTTTGCTGGGAAAGGTGGGCCTGGGCGACCGACTGGGACATAGACCGTCGGAGCTGTCCGGCGGCCAGCAGCAGAGAGTCGCCATCGCCAGGTCAATGGCCAACGACCCGGCCGTTATCCTCGCCGACGAGCCCACGGGCAACCTCGACCTCAAGACCGGCGAGGAAATTATCGACCTGCTGAAGCAGATGAACACCGGCTCCAAGGTCACTGTCATCACCGCAACCCACGACATGAAGATGCTGAGAGCGTCCGACCGCATCGTGTGGATCCGCGACGGCGCGGTGGAGAAGATACAAAACCGCAGCGACCTGGACATCCGCGAAGGCACCATCGACGGCGAATCGACCTGATGAAAAAAGCGAAAAAAAGGTTTCACACGGCCTCCTCCGCCGGTATAATCCCTGCCAAGTTGCACCAGCTGTCTGCTGCTGGTGGTTTTCTACTCTATTACAAGGAAGGGAGGTGAAGTGGTAATGGCGAAGAAACTTGAGATGATGGTGGTGGCGAGCAAGGTCAAGGCATATCTCAAGAGCAAGGGCTGCATGACCGCCGGCGACACCGCCGAAGCGCTCAACAAGAACCTCGCCTGCATGCTGGACGATGCCGTCAGGCGCACCAAGGCAAACAAGAGATCAACCGTAAAGCCCCAAGACCTCTGAGGCAGACAACCAGTTCGCAGAGAGCACCCGAAGCCCGCGCTGAGGGTGCTCTTCTCTTTGCCGGGAACAAAACCCGACTGACTCGCCGTCAGGCATGTCCCAGGCTGGGTTCTCGCATCACGGCGTCACCCGGACCGATGACATCCAGAGCCACCGTCGCCACCTTGCCATAGAACCAGGAGCGAGCGAAATGCCTCAAGACCCACAAGCCAGGCTGAAGCAGTTCCAGCCGAAACACGACTTCTTCGTCGGAATCGATTCCGATGGCTGCGCCTTCGACACCATGGAGCCAAAGCACAAGGAATGCTTCTGCCCCACCACAGTGTGGAAGTTCAACCTCGCCGCCGTCGCCAAATACGCACGCCAGGCCTGGGACTTCGTCAACCTCTACTCCAAGACCCGCGGCTGCAACAGGTTCCTCGCACTTCAGCACGTCCTCAACCTCCTCCGACAGCGCAGCGAGGTCAAGGCCCGCGGCATCCACATCCCTGAACTGCCCGAACTCAAAGCCTGGACACAGCGCGAAAGCAAACTGGGCAATCCGGCGCTGGAAGCGGAAGTAGAGAGAACTCAAAACGAAGAACTGAAACATATTCTGGACTGGTCAACCACCATCAACGCAACCGTCGCCAGAATAGTCAAGGGCGTTCCGCCGTTCCCCGGAGTTCGCCAGAGCCTCGAAAAACTCTCCGCCAAGGCCGACTGCATCGTGGTCAGCGCCACCCCCACCGAGGCGCTGGAACGCGAATGGAACGAACACCGCGTCGCGCCATACGCCGCCGTCATCGCCGGGCAGGAGATGGGCAAGAAGTCAGAGCACCTCGCACTCGCCGCCGGCGGCAAATATCCGCCCGACAGAATCCTGATGATTGGCGACGCACCCGGCGACATGAAAGCCGCAAGGGCCAACAACGCCCTCTTCTTCCCCGTCAACCCCGGCCACGAAGAAGAGTCGTGGGAGCGGTTTCATCGGGAAGCCTGCGACAGGTTCCTCGTGGGCGAATACGCCGGCGACTACGAGACCTCACTGGTCGCAGAGTTCCAAAAACTCCTCCCCGAAAACCCCCCGTGGGAATAGCAGCAAAACCCGCCACCCGCCTGCCCAAACTTCGGTTGAAGCCAGAAGCCGTCGCATTTCACCCGCTCCCTGATGTCAGCCATACAGGGCTACCCCACCCCGCTTAATCAAACGAGACAACTTCGTGTCGATTGACAGGTCCACCAGGTCCACCGGCCTCGACACGCTGAAGAGAAGCTCCCCGTAGAAGTCAAAAAACTCGGCGGGCCGGATGCCCTCGACCGCCAGGTCGATGTCACCGCCTTCTCGCTCCGGATCGGCGCTGGAACCGAACAGCAGGACCCGCTTCGCGGCGTAACAGGCAGCCAAATCCACTGGGAAATGGGCGGAGTCGACGAGTTTTCGCGTGCAACGGGGAGAATTGAATGCCTCTGGCCCGCCGGCGCGTTCTGTTGCATTGAGGGGGAGGGCGTAGTATCATGTCGCGGAAGTATGGGCCACCGGCAGAAAATTCCTGCCCGGTTGCAGGAAGTCAAGCAAATGAACGACCGAGATTTGTTCAGAGACGAATGACACACAGCCATCAGAGAATACGAGGGACAAAGTGACACAGCTTGAAGCGGCAAAAACATCGACTAAACCGACTGATGAAATGGAGCGGGCCGCAGAAGGCGAGCCGGCGGGCCCGGCAAGGTTGCGGGAACTTGTCAGCGAAGGCCGGGCAGTTGTTCTAACAAATTCCGCCAAAAGGCCGAAAAGACCTTGCGCCGTGGGCGCTGAATTGCGCACCAAGGTCAACGCGAACATCGGGACGTCGAGAGACTATGCCGACCTCGGACACGAACTCCGCAAGCTCGCCGCCGCGGAAGAGGCCGGTGCGGACACCGTAATGGACCTGAGCACCGGCGGTGATGTTACCGCAATCAGGAGGGCGATACTTGCCCATGCCTCCGTGCCCGTCGGCTCTGTCCCGATATATCAAGCCGGGGTGAGCGCCGTGGCGAAGGGCAGCAAAGTGGTGGACATGTCCCCGGACGACATGATGGATGCGGTGCGGGCGCACATGGCGGACGGTATTTCGTGCGTCACCATCCATTGCGGCGTCACCAGGGACGTGCTGAGGACACTGTACAAAAGCGACAGGGTTTGCGGGATGGTGTCGCGGGGCGG
>JAUWIN010000081.1 GCA_030605345.1 Candidatus Brocadiia bacterium | reverse complement strand
CCACTACATGTGAGGGGGGGTTGCGGCTGACGTTGACGGAATGACGTCCGTCCGCGGGCTCTACTGCTGCGGGGAGACCGCCTCAACAGGGCTGCACGGTGCGAATCGACTGGGCAGCAACTCACTGCTCGAGGGCCTCGTCCTGGGCAAGACTGCCGGCGCGGCAGCGGGCGCCGCAGCAGCGCGTAAAAAGACGCCCGTCCCCCGCAAAATCCAGGCGCCCAGCGGCAAACGCAAACCGCAGGAAATTGACCTCGACGACGTCCAGAGCTCGCTCCGAAGCGCCATGTGGCGCAACGTCGGCATCATCAGGGAGGCCCAGGGCCTCGGCCGCGCCCTCGAACGTGTCAGATTCTGGTCGGGATATGTTTTCCACAGGCAGTTTGACAGTCCCCGCGGCTGGCGCGTCCAGAACATGCTCACCCTCGCCGAGCTGATTACGCGAGCGGCGCTGGAGCGTGAGGAGAGCCGCGGCGTTCACTTCCGCTCCGACTTTCCCCAGGCGAAGGACCCGCCGCGCCACACCGTCGCCAGGGCGCCCGAACGTTGATTGCCCGGCAGGAAAAGAGACGACCGCACCTGTGAAACACTCCGTCAACTGGCCACACTGCGGAGCACAACGACCAGAAATCCTGTATCCAACTTCCGTTGCCGGCTTGACGAACGGCGTCGGCGCGCGATACCATTCTGCTGAAGACATAAAGCTCACCGGAGGAATTTGCCGTGTCACAGTTAGTGCGTTTTGGCGTCTCGATGGATGCTGACCTTCTGGACAAGTTCGATTCGCTGGCCCAGCGAAGAGGTGCGGCCAACCGGTCGGAGGCCATTCGCGACCTCGTTCGGGACGCACTGGTCGAAGAAAGCTGGCAGCGGGGCAAAGGCACGTCGATGGCGGCCGCGGTCATTGTCTACGACCACCACACGCGCGACCTGCTCGCCCGCCTCACTCACATCCAGCACGAACGCCCCGAGGCGGTAGTCTCTTCAATGCACATCCACGTGGACAAACACAGGTGCATGGAGATTATCGTCCTGCGAGGCAGGCGGGAGGTAATCGGTAACCTTGGCTACCGGCTCATCGGGACGAAGGGAGTCATCCACGGCCACCTGGTGGCAAGCACAACCGGCGAGGAGCTGATCTGACACGCGCGCGGCGGGGTCTGGCCAATGGACCTGTTTGAGGCATCCGAGGCGGAGAAGCAACCGGGGCAGCCCGAAGTGCTGACGGTGTCTGCGCTGACGGCACTCATCAAATGCTCGCTCGAAGAGCAATTCCCCAGCGTCTGGGTTGTCGGGCAGGTCTCCAACCTGTCGCGAGCAGCGTCCGGGCACGTGTATCTGACGCTCAAAGACGAGGGAGCCGAAATCAGCGCTGTAATCTGGCGCGGCACCGCGCAGCGTGTCCCATTCGAAATCGAAGACGGCCAGGAAGTCCTCGTTCGGGGCGGGGTCGCGGTGTACGAGCGGCGCGGCCGCTACCAGGTCATTGTGAAGAGCATCCAGCCCAAGGGGATAGGGGCGCTCCAGCTGGCCTTTCTCCAGATGAAGGAAAAATTGGAAAAGGAGGGCCTGTTTGACCCGGCGCACAAGAAGCCGCTGCCGTTCCTGCCGGAGACCATCGGCGTGGTGACCTCGCGCACTGGTGCCGCTATCCACGACATCCTTGCCGTTGTCCTGGCACGCCTGCCGCAGGTGCGGGTGCTCATCTACCCGGTCGCGGTTCAGGGCGACGAGGCCGCCCCCCAAATCGCCGCGGCAATACGCGAACTGAACCGCCTAGGCGGAATTGACGTGATGGTGGTCGGTCGCGGCGGAGGAAGCCTGGAAGACCTCTGGCCGTTCAACCAGGAAGAGGTGGCACGGGCGATATACCAGTCGGAAATCCCCATCATATCGGCAGTGGGGCACGAGGTGGACGTGTCGATATCGGACCTGGTGGCGGACGCCCGGGCGCTGACGCCCACACAGGCCGGCGAGATGGTCGTGCCGTCAAGTGAGCTGCTGGAGGAGAAATTGGACACGGCGGCGCGGCGGCTGGCGCAGGCGCTAATCGCAGCGGTCAGACAGGTCCGGGCAAGGGTGGACGTGATGGCCGGAGGTTATGCCATGCGCGCGCCCGTCGAGCGGGTGCGGCAATACGAGCAGCGGGTGGACGAGCTTGCGGAACGAGTGGCGCTTGCTTACAGGCGCGAACTCCGCCGGCTTCGCGACCGGGCGGGCCGCGCCGCCGCCACCCTCGAAAGTCTCGGGCCGCGCAACGTCCTTGCGAGAGGCTACAGCATTACGACCCTCGCCGGGAGCCGCAAGCCGCTCCGGTCGCCGGACGAACTCCACACCGGCTCAAGACTCCGCACCATTCTGCACGACGGCGAGGTCGAATCAACCGTGTGACCCCAGACCATTTCACGCCGCAGCCAAAATGTCACCCCTCGCGCTCGGGCGGCGAGTTTGACTTGGCCTGGCAGGGTCTTAGAATAGCGGCACGGCAGAGAAAGTACCAGGGCGGAGAAACATGGCTGCTGAAGGTCGCGAAGCACTTTATTATGAGAAACTGGACGACGGGCGGGTGCGGTGCGCGTTGTGCCCGCATGAGTGTGTAATAAAGCCCGGCGCGGTTGGCATCTGCCGGCAGCGGGCAAACCAGGACGGCACGCTGGTCAGCAGGATTTACGGCCGCGTGACGTCCGTTGCGATGGACCCCATAGAAAAAAAGCCGCTGTACCATTTCCATCCGGGCGAGCAAATCCTTTCGCTGGGCACGAACGGCTGCAACTTTGCCTGCCTGCACTGCCAGAACTGGTCCATCAGCCAAGAGGACTCGCATACCCGCGGGTTGTCGCCGGAGGAGGCGGTTCGAACGGCGGACGAGAGCGGCTCTTTCGGCATCGCATACACCTACAACGAGCCGCTGATATGGTATGAGTTTGTGCTCGACACCTCCAAGCTGGCGCACCAGCGCGGCCTGAAGAACGTGTTGGTCACAAATGGATTCATTCAACGTGCCCCGCTCGACCGACTGCTGCCGTTCATCGACGCGCTGAACATAGACCTCAAGTCGATACGTGATGAATTCTACAAAAAAATATGCAAAGCCCGGCTGGCGCCCGTGCTGGAAACGGCGAAGGTTGCGAAAAACGCCGCCCACCTGGAAGTAACCAACCTTGTCATCCCCACGCATAACGACTCGGACGAGGACCTGGCCGACCTCGCCAACTGGATCAGGGACAACCTCGGTGCCGACACGCCGGCGCACCTCTCGGCGTATTTTCCCGCGCACCGCCTGAACGCCCCGCCCACCCCTGCAGCGACCCTCGAACGGGCACGCGACATTTTTTCAGCCCGGCTCAATTACGTCTATGTGGGGAACATGGCGTTACCCAAGGGGTCGGACACCCGCTGCGCCAGGTGCGGCGCCACGCTGATTACTCGCCGCGGCTACACAACCGAGGTCGTCGGGCTCGACGGCAGAAAGTGCAAAGCCTGCGGCGCCGAGCTGAACATTGTGGTCAACGGCCCGTAATCACTCCCCGGCGGTCTCCTTCAGGACGTTCTGCCTTTCGACGCCGTGGACGATGATGGCCTTTCCTTCACGGATGGCGGGACAATGGTTCTGGCAGGCGCCGCAGCCGCGGCAGCGTTGCGGATTCACCACCGGCCTCGGGATACCGCCCTCGCCGCGATTGGTCTCCACTGCGTTGTAAGGGCAGAACTCCTGACACACCATGCAGTACAAACCGTCCGCCCACGCCAGGCACGCCGAGCGTTTGACCTGTGCGATACCGATTTGGCGGAGCCGTTTCTGCTCTCCCGTGAGCGCAGTCAGCGCGCCCGCCGGGCAGACCTGCGAGCACTCGTTGCAGGATTCCAGGCAGTATCCCCGGTCGAAATCCATCTCGGGATGGAACCGCGCCTGAATTACTTGGGTGGGGCACACATTCACGCAGGCATAGCAGCACGTGCACAACAAGGCGAAGGTTTCCGGGTCCTTCGCGCCCGGCGGCAGGACGGGGAGACGTTTCCGTGTTTCGAAGAAGAAAAATTTTCTGCAAAAGGCAAGGGCCAGCCCCAGCACCACCCCGCCCAGGAGCTGCCGGCGGGCTTTGTTGACGGTCTTGGCGGGGCCGACTTTGCGTGCCGCGTGGCACACGTCGAACAAGTATCCCAGCGGGCAGATATACGCGCACCAGATGAACGGCTGAAAGAACCCGAGCACCAAGAAGAGTGGCAGCACCAGACCGGGTATGAGCGCCGCCAGGGAAAAGGCCATGCCCGGGAGCGACGCCAGCCGGTTGAACGTCGCCATCGGGTCGAGGAGCAGAAAAATCGGGTAGCCGACTGCGGAGGACGAAACAATCGCCCAGAAGATGACGCCGCTGATGCGAACCGGCAGGACTTTTTTGTGCAGATTCCACTTGGCGGGAACGGCGTAAACCGTGCCGGCCGGGCATATCCAGCGGCAGAAGAACCGCCCCCGCCAGACCGCAAGACCCAGAAAAAGCAGCGGCGGAATGCCCCAGAAGAAGCCGGCGTACCACTGGCGCTGGGCGAGCGACGACGAGAAAACAACCAGCGGGCTGAGCGCCGGGAACAGGCGCTTCAGCGCAGCCGGCAGCGGGCCGCCGAGAGCCAGGAAGACGGCAAGGCCAAGCAACAGAAGCCGCACACTCCAGCGAATCACCTTTCTGCGCATTCTCAGCCGACTTCAATCCTGTGCACTGTGATGTCCGTGAGGGCGGTAGGCCCAAGCTCCATCTCCCGGGCGATCCGCAGATAACGGACCTTCTCGGGGCTGTCGTGGAAAAGCGTGGAGGTATAGGCGTCGGCAGCGCCCTGGCTACTCGAAAGAATGATGAGGTCCGGATGCTTCATGTTCTTCGTCGGACCTTGCGGGCCGCGGTCGAGCATGATGCGGGTAGCGTCAATAATCGTCCAGGCCGGTTCAATGAAGGTACTGAAATCGGCGATGCACTGATGCAGGCCCTTCCGGTGCCACGCTCCGCGGTCGAGCACAGCCCCCAGCCAGTTTTTCATTGCCATGGTCAGGGTGGCGCCGCCGTGGTGTTTGGCGACGGGCATGTTGACCAGGGCGTCGGTTTCGAGGAACTCCCGCCCGACCATCACTTTGTCGAGCTGCTTGCCCTTGGGGATGGCGACTTCCTTGTAGAGCTCACGTTTCGACCCCAGGTTGATCATCCTTGCCCCCTTCTCCTTGGCCACCTTGAGGATGCCGCTTTTCGGGAAACTGAACTTCGCTGGGGCGCACGGGTGCTCGGGCAGCACGAGGTCCTTGATGCCGAGCCGTTTGCAACCTTCAAGGAAGGCGCTCACCAGTTCCGGGTGGGTGTTCGCCCCCTGTTCCGGGGTGCGGACCCAGGCGGCGTTGACCTTGAGGGTCAGCTTCTTGACGTCGGCGCCGAATCCCCCGTTGTCGTTGATGACCTTCAAGCAGGCTTTTATGAGGTTCGTCTTGTCTTTGCCGTGGAAGACCCATACGTCCGTTTTCTCAGGAGCAGCCAGGCCGAGGCGGTCAATAAACAGAAGCGACGCCCCGCCCGCTATACTCATGCCGATAAAGCGGCGCCGCGAGACTTTCCGGTTGCCCCGGTGGTCGCAAGCCATTTTATGCCTCCAGGATGAGGTGTTTTCTTTTCGGAACCATACCACGTTTTCGAACACCCGACAGCGCAATTATACGTGATAACAGGAGAAGTCCAGTCGTGATTTTTGGAGCGACCGCTGCAAGCGGCCGGATTTTTCGCGATGCTACTTCGGTTCTAGGCGGCCCGCCGCTGCGTGATTGCACAGCCGACGGAGCGGGCATTCGGGGCACCGGGCGCCTCTGGCGCGGCAGATGGTCCGGCCAAGCTGCAAAAGGTTCACGTGCAGGGACAGCGATTTGCCCTTGGGGACGAGCTGCGCCATCAGGTCGTGGGTCTGTTCCGCCGTCGATCTGTCCGGCACAAGTTCCAACCGCCGACAGAGCCGATGGACGTGGGTATCGACCGGGAACACGTCACGGCCGAGCGAAAAGAGCAGTACCACGGAGACTGTCTTCGTGCCAATTCCCTTGACCGGCCTGAAGAGCTCCATGATTTCGGGATTCGACATTTTTCTGATAGGTGAGAGATCATAGTCGCCGAACGTCGCCTTGACCCATCGGACGAAGTCGCGGATGCGGCCTCTTTTCTGGTCGGCGAGTCCGGCGCTGCGTATGGCGTTTGCTATGGAACGCGGAGTGGCCTCCGCCACTTCCTTCCACCTGGGGAATCTGCTCTTCAGGGCGTCGAAGCCGCGTTGGGCGTTGGTGTCGCTGGTGTGTTGGGAGAGTGTTGTAAGGACGAACGAGCCGACGAGGTCGCGACGTGGTTTGACAGTGGGCGTGCCGAACCGCTCTTCAAGCGCGGCCACGACCTTGCGGACTTTCTTTTTGGGTTCGACACTATTCGAAGGCGTCACTCCCTGCAATTGAGGCGCGCGGTGCGAGGTTCCCGACGCTGTTTAGAGCTCGAAGTCGTCGGCGCTGAGGTTGTCCAGTTTCTTCTGCAGTTCTTGGAGGCTCTCCAGCCTGGTTTGGTCGCGGGAGTTTAGTTTTTTCGCCGGGCTGGTGTCTCGCTTTTTGTGGAGTTCCTGGATTTCTTTTTTCGTATGGGTTTTTGCTTTTTCGGCGATGTCCTCGGCGTGATTGGGGCCGAACTCGACCAGGACGTAGGCGATGTGCACCGGCCTGCGGGCTATGTTCTGAACCATGGTGCCGGCGGTGTAGTATCGGTCGCGCGCGTAGAGTTTGCTTATGGTGTTTTTTGCGACGGTGGTGGAGAAGATGCGGTCGGTCATCGCCTCGTATCCGCCGCCTCGCGTGTCACCGGTGGCGGTGCCGGAGCGCCGTGTTTCGACGCCGACGGTTGTTCCCATGTAGCGGACTATCTGCCGTTGTGCATCCTCGAACGCGCTGTCCCGCGCAGCCTGAATGGTCGCCATCGGGAGGCCAATCCCGACGAAATACACACAGCCGGCGCGCTTGGGGGCATATGCCTCCGGGTTATAGAGCCAGCCCGGTGGCTCAGGGTACGGCCTGCGCGCCGAGATGTCTTCTTCGAACGTGTTCTCGGCGTCGGGGTAAACAAGAATCGGCCGGTCGGAGCCAAACGGGGGTTCGCCAGCGCATCCGGAGCACAGTGCAAGAACCGCCGCGACAACAGGCACAATTTTCCTCACGGCCATATCTCCTTGGGGCCTGGTTAACGCCCGCCCGTGGACCGAGCCGGACGAACGGGCGCCGACACGCTCAAATCTTGAAGTCGTCCACCGAAAGATCCTGGAGCATCTCCTCCAGTTTCTTGAGCTGTTCCTTACGAACTTCGTCGCGTTCGCGCTGGATCTCTTCGGCCACGCTCGCCGCGGAATCCCTGCCCACCCCGGCCAAGGCCTCCGGTGGCACAGCGTAGAGCCGATAAATCCGGTACATCACGACCTGGGTGCCATGGTAGTGGGCGCTGACGCGTTCGCGGTAGGTTTCGACAGGTCTGGCGTGCTTGACCCTTGCGACCGAAACGGTCTTCTTGACAAATTCCTCGACCACCGTTTCGATCGACTGCTGGCCGTGGAGGTTCTTCGCCTCCCCGGCGCTCTGCCACTTGACCGCGACGGCCTGCCCGATGTACTTGGCGATGTTGGCGAATGCGTCCTCGTCCGCAGAGTGCATAGCAAAAACGAACGTCTGCCGGGGGAAGCCTATCCCCACGAAATACTCGGTGTCCGGGCTCGCGTGTTCGTACTTGCCAGGGGTGAAAACCCAGTCGGGCGGCTGTCCTTCATTGAGGGTCTCGACTTTCTCAAGCACCGTGACGTTCGGGGACACCTCCCTCATTCCGGGCGCCGAATTGCAGCCCAGGACCAGGGCCGGCAGGATACTCAACCACAGCAGAACGACAAGAGTTCGATACGTCATCTCAATCCTCCCTTCCTGAAGACAGATATGGGAAACCAGCCGCCAACTCCGTAACCTGACCAAAGAATACACCGCTTCCGGAGTGGTGTCAAACGTGATCTCGCAGTGTGTGGCGACGTCCGGCTGCCTTATCCGCTCGCTCTGGCGCGCGTGTTTGGAGCAACGGACGGCCTAATTGGCTTTTCTGAAGTTCTCCATGAACTCGGCCAGCTTCCGGGCGCCTTCGAGCGGCATTGGGTTATACAGGGAGACCCGTATCCCACCCACGCTGCGGTGGCCTTTGAGCCCGACCAGGCCAGCCTGTTCTGCCTCGGCGATGAATTTCTTTTCCAAATCTTCCGAGGGTAAACGGAAGGTGACGTTCATCCAGCTCCGGCTGCCTCGTTCCACTGTGCTCTTGAAGTAATCGGGGTATTTATCGAGCATCTGATAGATAGCGTCCTTTTTCGCTTTGTTCACTTTCTCAATCGCTTCCAGTCCGCCCTGGTCTTTGAGCCATTCAAGGACCAGTTTTGTCACATAGACCGCAAACACGGGCGGGGTATTGAAGGCCGAACTCTTCTCAACGTGGGTGCGATAATCCAGCATGGTGGGCAATCCTTCTTTGCACTTTTCCAGCAGGTCTTCCCTGATTACGACCATGGTCACGCCTGCGGGGCCAAGGTTCTTCTGGGCGCTGGCGTAGAACAGTGAGAACCTGGAGAAATCTGCCCGCCGCGAGCAGATGTCTGACGACATGTCGCCAACAAGCGGCACCCCGCCGATGTCGGGTAGTTCGTGATACTGCGTGCCCCTGATGGTGTTGTTCGTAGTGATGTGGAGGTACGCTGCGTCGTCAGGGCAGTCGATGTCCTCGGGCTTGGGGATGTATGCGTAACCGGAATCTTCCGACGAGGCGGCGAGGTGCACGCGGCTGATCTTTTTGGCTTCTTTTATCGCGTTGGCCGACCAGGACCCGGTGTCAACGTAGGCTGCGGTTTCGCCCTGGCGAAGGAAGTTGAGCGGAATCATGGCAAATTGGGTAGAAGCGCCGCCGGCGAGGAAAAGAGTCTTCCAGGTGTCATCCAGCCCCATGACCTCATGTGCCAGGACCGCGGCGGCGTTGTTGATTTCCTTGTATTCGGAAGATCGATGGGAGATCTCCATCACCGACATGCCAGTCCCCTTATAATCCAGGAGTTCTGCCTGGATGGTCTCCAGAACGCTCAGCGGAAGGGTGCAAGGGCCGGGGTTGAAATTAAGTACTCGCTTAGCCATGATTATTCCTTCCAGAAAGTATTGCGATTGACGAAGATAATCCTATTTGCCACTCACGTATTCTCCGATTATGCGGTCAATAACGTCCTCTATCCTCAGCAGGTTTTCGCCGGTTGAGGAGCCGATGTGTGGTGTCATCAGGACGTTCGGCGCATCCATCAGAGGGCTGTCCTCCGGCGGGTCAGAATACCACACGTCATTGGCGAGGCCCGCCAGTTTGCCCGTTTTGAGCGCCTCGGCCACATCTGCCTCCACAACGGTCTTGCCCCGTCCGGTGTTGATAAGGTAGGCGCCGTCCTTGAATTCCTTCAGTGTCTCCTTGTTGATTATCCCTTCTGTTTCGTCGGTCAGCGGCATGTTCAGCGAGACGTAGTCCGAGACGTTGAGCACATCCTTCATCGAGTCCTGCATCTCGGCGTATGGGCTTGTTCGGGTGCGCGGGTTGAACCCGACGACCTTCATGCCAAACGCCAGCGCCCGCTTGGCCAGTTCGTTGCCGATGCGCCCGACCCCCAGGATGCCGAGGGTT
>JAUWIN010000067.1 GCA_030605345.1 Candidatus Brocadiia bacterium | reverse complement strand
CCAAAGCGGCGATTGATGCAAACTACGTGCTAAGCGAAGACGTCGTTCTCGCCACCAAAAATGCGCTGGAAACCGAGCCCTCCCCGACCGGCCGCGAGGTGCTGCCCCCGATACTCAAGAACGCCGAAGTGGCCAGAGAAAGCACTTTTCCACTGTGCCAGGACACCGGCCTGGCCGTACTATTCGTCGAGCACGGCGAAAATATCCGAGTCGAGGGCGGCTTGCAACCAGCGCTCTGCGGCGGCGTCCGCAAAGGCTACGCCGACGGATGGCTGCGGAAGGCGGTGTGCGAAGCGTTCACCCGCCAGAACACCCGCGACAATACCCCACCCATCATCGACATCGACGTGGTCCCCGGCGACCGGCTTGTCATCGACTTCCTGGCGAAGGGCGGCGGCTCGGAGAACGTCAGCCGGGCCGCCGTTCTGCCGCCGGCGGCGGGCGAAGAAGGCATCGTCGAATACGCCGTGGAAACCGTCCGCACCGGCGCGGTCAACGCCTGTCCCCCAGTCATCGTTGGGCTGGGGATCGGCGGCGACCTGGCACTGGCCGCAAAAATTGCGAAGAAGACCCTTACGCGCCGGGTGGGTGAGCCGTCAAACGACCCGAGGCTTGCAACCCTCGAGGCCCGGGCGCTCGCCCGCATAAACAACCTCGGCATCGGGCCGGCCGGGCTGGGCGGGGACACCACCGCCTTCGCCGTCCACGCCGCCGCAGTCCCGTGCCACATCGCAAGCCTCCCAATCGCCGTGGTGCTGGAATGCCACGCGCACCGGCACCGAAGGATTGTGCTGTGAACGACGACGTGCGCAAACCGGTCCGACTCGCCACGCCGCTTTCAAAGGACGACGTAGCACGCCTCCGCGCGGGCGACCGTGTGCTGCTCTCAGGTGTCGTGTACACCGCCAGAGACGCGGCGCACATGCGCCTGGTCGATGCGCTCGAACTGGGCGAGAAACTCCCGTTCGACCCGCAAGGCCACGTTCTTTACTATACCGGCCCATCGCCCACCCGGCCGGGCCAGGTCATCGGTTCCGCAGGCCCCACAACCAGCAGCCGGATGGACGCCTACACACCCGCACTACTCGAGGCCGGGCTACGGGCGACCATCGGCAAGGGGAAGCGCTCTGACCGCGTAATTCAGGCGATGAAGCGGTTCGGAGCAGTCTATTTCGGCGTCGTCGGTGGTGTTGCGGCGCTGATTGCCGGTTCGATTACGGCGTGTGAAGTTATCGCGTTCCCCGAGCTCGGCCCTGAGGCGATAAGGAGGCTCGAGGTCAAAGACTTTCCCGCCTTCGTGGTCAACGACGTCGCCGGCCGCGACCTGTATGACGAGGCAGCAGCGAAATATCGGAGTCCCTGAGCATGTGGCAGAAGGTAAAATCGGTCATCCGCCGGGGCCGTTCGTTCCTGATTACCACCCACGTCTTCCCCGACGGTGACGCAGTGGGGTCGCAGCTGGCCTTGGGGCTGATGCTGCGCAAACTGGGCAAGAAGACCCTCCTGGTCGCCGAGCACCCGCTGCCGAAAGTCTATCGCTTCCTGGACCCCGCCGGCTCCGCCAAGGTCTATTCGCAACAGTTCGACAGCCGCATCGAAAAGTGCGACGCAGCCTTCTCCGTGGACGTCAGCACTTTCGAGCGGCTGGGCCGGATAGGGCCAGTGCTTCGGCGGGCGAACATCAACACCGTCTGCATCGACCATCCCAAGAGCACCACCCGTTTCGCCGAAGTGAACGTGGTGGACAAATCCGCCGCTTCGTCCGCCGAACTGATTTACAGCCTGGCGAAATCACTGCGCGTGAACGTCACGCCGCGGCTCGCAAAGCTCCTGTTCGTCGCCACCGCCACCGATACCGGCTGGTTCAGGTTCGCCAATACCACCCCACGCGCGCTACGGGTCGCCGCAGAATTAGTCCAGAAAGGCGCCAGGCCGAACCGCGCCTACCAGGCCGTCTACGAGACCCTCGAATGGCAGCGGATGGCGCTGATGGAGCGGGCGCTGGGAACACTGCGCAGCGATTGTAACGGCCGTATCGCGCACCTGTGCCTGACACGGAGGATGCTGCGGGAAACCGGCGCGAAGCATGAGGACGCCGAGGACTTCGTCAATATCCCCAGGGCGCTTCGCGGCGTGCAGCTCATCATCCTTTTCCGAGAGGTCGAGGGCGGCATCAAGGTCAGTCTCCGGTCCAAGGGCGGCCCATCAGTGGAGAAACTTGCCAGGAAGCACGGCGGCGGAGGCCACGCTAACGCCGCCGGAGCAATTATCAAAGGTCCACTGAACAAAGTAATGAAGACCGTCCTTGCAGACGCACGAAGGCTTCTGACCAACCAGAAACCCTGACTGACCGGCCACACTTCCTCCACCAGAGCCCACCACCACCCGTCCCCGCGTCCGCGCCTCGCCTCGTAAGTCCTTGCTGAGAATGGCGCTAACTCGGTGCTCCGCCGACAGCGACAGTGAGCGCGCGGCACGGGGCTGCTTGCAAGCGACAACCCCCCCAGAAAATCTCGAAAGTCCTGTCCACCCCGCGCCCTGAATGTTGGGCGTCACCGGACTCCAAACCCATCATATAGGACACCGCAAAATAAATCGAAATTTATGGCAGATGTTCCCTTGACACTCGTGGTGTTATGTGGTAAGTGGTGGGCGAGGGTGGTGGCCGCCGCGGCACCGGAGCAGTTCCCAGACATGCGTCTGGGCAGGCTGGCGGGTTCTCAAGGACACGTCCGCGACTTCTGGAACAGCAGGGTTCCCGGAGAGAAAGCGCCAGTTTTTATTCCGCCGCCTTCGGCCCCGCTTCACCTGGCTCCATTATTTATAACTGCGCTACGCCGGCCGTTCAACCTTGATTTCGCAATGGGGGCGGCCCGGAACCGGAGAACAGCCCCTTGCCGCTCTTTTCTGGCGAATACCCCTCCACCATCGACGATAAGAGCAGGGTCATCGTTCCCGCCAAGATGCGCCAAGCCGCCGGCAGAGATGGCGAAGCCGGCTACTATGTCACTCGGGGAATTGACGACTACATCAGCATCCAGACCGCCGCCCGGTTCGAGCACACAGCAGCCGAGACCGCAGACACCAGACTCCGCCGGACAACAGCAGGCAGAATGATGGAACGCGCCATCTTCTCCAAGGCGGTGTTCGCCAAGTGCGACAAGCAGGGAAGGCTCCTGCTGCCCACTAGACTGACCGAGCAGCTCAACATCACCAAGGAAGTGGTCATTGTCGGGGTGAACGACCGCATCGAGGTCTGGGACAGGGCCAGGTGGGAACAGATAGATGCGGAAGCGCAACAGCAACTCGAGCAGCGTGCGGAACAAATCTACGGAACACCAGAAAAGGCCTAATTTGTTGTGGCCGACGAACCCCATCGCCCAGTCCTGCTCGACGAGGTCTGTGAATTCCTCCGGCCGCAGCCGGGCAGATGTTATCTCGACTGCACCGTCGGCGCGGCCGGACACGCAGAACGCATACTTGCTCTTTCTCAACCGGACGGAAAACTGATCGGAATCGACCGCGACCCGGAGGCGCTGGCTGTCGCGGCGCGGAAGCTCGAGAACTTCGGCGTGCGGAAATCGCTGTTCCACGCGAACTTCACCCAGGCGGCGGAGGCCCTCGCCGAACATGGCACAACAGCGGTACACGGAGTCCTTTATGATCTTGGCCTTTCATCCCTCCAACTCGACGCTCCCGGCCGCGGGTTCTCGTTCAGGCACAAAGACGCGCCGCTGGACATGAGGGCCGACCCGACGTGCGGAAAAACTGCGGCCGAACTGCTCGCGGCAGCGTCCGAACGCCAGCTGGCCGACGTCATCTGGCAACTTGCCGACGAGCGCCATTCCCGCCGGATTGCACGCGCCATCTGCCGCGAGCGCCGACATCAGCCGATCGAGACCGCAGGCCAGCTCGCTTCAATTATCGAGCGCGCCCTCGGAGGCCGCCGCGGCCGGCTCCACCCGGCTACCCGGACGTTTATGGCCTTACGGATGTGGGTCAATCGCGAGTTGCCCAACCTCGAACAGTCGCTCACGTCCGTGAAGGACATCGTGGAACCCGGCGCCCGTGTGGTGGTAATCAGTTTTCATTCCAAGGAGGACCGCATCGCAAAGACGGTGTTTCGCAGCCAGGCGCGGGAAGGCATCTGGCAGGTCCTCACCAGCCGGCCGATTCAGCCGACCGAGCAGGAAATCCGCCTGAACCCACGGGCGAGAAGCGCCAAACTGCGTGCGGCCGAGAGGAAGGACGTTATGTAGCGCAGAAACCTACGTAGCTTTCGCGGTTGCTGCGAGATGAGGAGGCAGCGTGGTGGACAACCCGCCGCACGGCACGTTGAAAACGAGACTGATTTTCCCCTTGTTCCTCTGCGGCGTAGCTGTGCTGGTCGGCCGCCTGTACAACATACAAATCCAGAACCACCACTACCTGCTCAAACTGGCCAAAAAGCAGAGCGAGATCACCACCGAGGTGCCAGCAAGGCGCGGCACCATCTTCGACTGCAACCGCCGGGTACTTACAGTCAGCTTGGAGAGGCCTGCCGTTTTTGCCGACCCCGGAATCGTCGCCGTGCCGGCCAGGGCGCGCCGCTGGCTGCCCCGGACCCTCGGGGTGCCCACGGCGGAGTTCAAGAAATTCCTCGCCGCCTCGCCGCCCGACGTTATCGACGACGTCACCGACCCCACTCTGAAACGCCTGGTCAACGTCACAAAGCGTCTTGCCGACTACCTCCGGACACCGCCGGAGCTGCTCCTCCGCCGGCTCCGGACGGCGACGGATGCACGCCTCCGTGGGGCCGCGCAAAAGCTCTCGCCGGTGCTCGGTATCCCCGAACCCGACCTGCGCCGAGCACTCCGCCGCGACACCCGCTTCGCCTGGCTGAAGCGCCGAGTGAGCGAGGCGACGGCCCGCCGTATCAAACAGCTCAACATCCGCGGCATCTGCGTCCGAGAACAACAGGCGCGAACGGCCCCTCCGGGGCTGAAAATCGGACAGTGGCTCGGGCTCGTCGGTACCAACGGGCACGGCCTCGAAGGGCTCGAGCTGTTCCACGACCGCCGGCTCCGCGGAACCCCGGGCCTCGCCCAGCTGGGGAGGGACGCCCGGGGCAACGGAATCGCCGACTCGGCTGAACCCGCCGTACCGCCGAAGGACGGATGCAACCTATACCTCACCGTGGACCGGAGGGCCCAGCGCATCCTCGACGGGGAGCTTGAGCGGACGTTCGCACAGTTCTCGCCAGGCTCGGTATCTGGCATTGTGATGGAGCCTTCGACCGGGCGCATCGTGGCAATGGGCTCAGCACCGGGCCTCGACGCGGCCCGGGTGCACGGCCTCAGCCGCGAGGAGCTGCGCCGCCGGCTGAGAAATCACCCGATCCAGAGCATCTACGAGTATGGCAGCACGTTCAAGCCATTAGTCGCCGCCGCCGCCATCGACCTCGGGCTGGTCACGCCGGACTCGCCCATACAGTGCGAGAACGGCCGCTGGAAATACCGCGGCAGGCTGCTCCACGACCACCATCCCTACGGGAAGCTGTCCGTTACCGACGTTATCGTTCATTCGAGCAACATCGGCGCGGCGAAACTCGGCTTGATGCTCGGGGCCGACCGCCTCCAGCAGTTGGTGTCCTTTTACCATTTCGGGCGGAAATCAGGCATCAAGCTCCCCGGAGAGGCATCAGGCATGGTGACACCGGCGCGCCGCTGGACCTATTACACCACCACCTCCGTGCCGATAGGGCAGGAGATCGCCGGCACACCGCTCCAACTCACTGCCGCGTTCTGCTCGCTAATCAACGGCGGCAGGCTGATGCAGCCTTACATCGTCGAGGCGATTGAAGACCCGAACACGAACGATCTGACCCGCCGCACGCCGAAAGAACTCGAGCGCGTCATCAGCCCGGAGACCTCGGCAAAAATGCGCCGCATACTGGCCCAGGTGGTCGAGCGCGGCACCGGAAAACAGCTCAGAAATGCCAACTACCAAATCGGCGGCAAGACCGGCACAGCCCAGAAGGTCAATCCCGACGGAGGGTATTCGCAGCATAGTTACGTCGCGTCGTTCGTCGGCTTCGCACCCGTCAGCCGACCGAGGATATGTGTCCTGGTGCTGGTTGACGAGCCGAAAGGCAGCTACTACGGCAGCCAGGTCGCCGCGCCTGCGGTGGGGCGCATCATCGACAAAACCCTCGCCATCCTGGACGCCGCGGCCCCAAAAACTCGCACTGCCACGAGGGCTTTTCTGAAGAACGCAGGAGACCAGAACCGCAGCACTACGTCAAACAGGGAGAGACGAGGGTGAAACTCAGCCAACTTCTGCCAATCCTCTGGCCGCTGGGAGTGGACCGCTCCGCCTATGCCGACCTCGAACAGACGGAGATAAGCGCCATAGTGAACGACTCGCGCCGGGCAGTGCCCGGGTGCATGTTCGTTGCCCTGCGCGGCTTACAGGCCGACGGCCATTCCTTCATCCCAAACGCCCTTCGCTCTGGCGCCGCCGCCATCGTCTCCGAACGTCCGGTGCAACTCGACCCGGCCGGCCGGGTCGCCCACTTCGTCGTGCCTGCCGCCCGCCGCAAACTGTCGGCGCTCGCCGCAGCCTTATATGGCGACCCCACCGCCAGGCTGCACGTTACCGGCATCACCGGCACCAACGGAAAGACCACCACCTCGCACCGCCTCCGTTCAATCCTCGAGACCGCGGGCCTCCGGACAGGCATGATTGGCACCATAGCATACAAAATCGCAGACCGCATAGTCCCAGCCAGAAACACCACCCCCGGCAGCCTGCTAATACAGAACCTGTTCGCCCAGATGGTAGCCGAACAGCTGACACACTCGGTGGTTGAGGTTTCCTCTCACGCGCTCGACCTGCACCGCGTATGCGACGTCAAGTTCGACGTCGCGGTGTTCACCGGCCTGGCCGACCGGGAACATCTCGACTACCACGGCACGTTCGAGCGCTACCGCGACGCCAACGCCCGGCTGTTCGAGATGCTGGGGCCCGACGCCGTCGCCGTCATCAACGCCGACGACCCGCTCGGCCAGTACATGGCCGACCGCGCCAGCTGCCGCAAACTGTGGTTCGGGATAAACAACAAGGCGGACGTGACAGCCCGGATCGATGCGATGGACCTGAACGGCACCAGGTACAGGCTGATGGTCCCCGAGGGCGCGGCGGAGATACGCTCGGTCTTTGTGGGCGAATTCAACGTAATGAACGACCTCGCCGCAGCGGCCTGCGCCCACGCCGCAGGGGTTGGCCTCCAGGAAATCGTGGATGGCCTCCAGAGCGCCGCGCCAGTACCCGGGCGGCTCGAAAGAATCCCCGGGCCGGATTTCTATCCGCTGGTGGACTACGCTCACAACGAGGGGGCACTGGAATGCGTGCTCGGAACGCTGAGCAAACTCGCCCATAAACGCCTCATCGTCGTAGCGGGGTGCGGCGGGGACAGGGACCGGAGCAAGCGGCCGGCAATGGGAGCAGTCGCAGAAAAATACTGCGACCTAATCTTCCTCACGGCAGACAACTCCAGAAGCGA
Organism: Candidatus Brocadiia bacterium; assembly: GCA_030605345.1. Classification (GTDB taxonomy): domain Bacteria; phylum Planctomycetota; class PUPC01; order PUPC01; family PUPC01; genus JAUWIN01. Next base: position 4,374 of record JAUWIN010000067.1, on the reverse strand, counting down.
GGAAACCGCCCGGATCATCAGCGAAATCGAACTGGGCATGGCCGGCTCAAGGCCCAGGTGCGTGGTCTATGACCGCGAAATAGCGATTCGGGCGGCGGCCGAAGCCGCCGAACCCGGCGACGTGCTCCTGGTCACAGGAAAAGGCCACGAAACCTATCAAATCCTCGGCCAGACCAAGATACCGTTCGACGACCGCGAAGTGCTGCGAAGCGCCATCGCTGAACGCACTGCCGCACAACAACACCTCGTCCGCTAGGAGGCGCAGCCGATGGAACCGATGGACCTGCAACTGGCAGCAGACGCAGTTCAGGGGAAAATCCTCCGGGGCCGACCCGGCCTCGAACTGACGGGAATCTCCACCGATACACGAACGCTCAAGCGCGGCGAACTCTTCTTTGCCCTGCTCGGCGACAACTACGACGGACACCACTTCCTGCCCCACGCCGTAGAGCGCCGCGCCGCCGCCGCCATCGTCAACAATAGAAATGTTCTCTCGCAAGTTCCAGCCCTGCCACTTGTCCTCGTCGAACACACCACGCGGGCTCTGGGCGACCTGGCGCACTGGCACCGCCAGCAGTGCCCGACCACCGTGATAGGAATCACCGGCACCAACGGCAAGACCACCGTGAAGGAAATGCTGTTTCACATCCTCGACGGAGTGGTGCGGTCGGTGAAGTCCATCCGCAACTTCAACAACGCCGTCGGCGTCCCCCTGACACTGTTTCAAATGAGGCCCAAAGACGTCTATCTGGTCGTTGAGATGGGCACAAATGCGGCCGGCGAAATCGCCAGGCTCTGCGAGATTGCCGACCCCGACATTGGCCTGGTCACCAACGTCGCTCAGGCGCACCTGGAGGGACTCGGCGACGTGCAGGGCGTGGCGCGGGAAAAGGCCGCTCTCCTGAGGCACGCGGCCAGGCGAACCGCTGCGTTCTACAACGCCGACGACTACTGGTCACGCCGCATAGCAGCTGGCCTCAAGGGGACTCTGTGCTCCTTTGGCATAGAAAACCAGGCCGACCTGCGTGGGTTCAATCCTCGTTCCGACAAGACCGGCACCAGCTTCAAGGCGATGGGAGGCCCCAGAATCCACGTTCCCGTGCCCGGCTCACACACCGGCCTGAACACCCTCGCCGCTGTTGCGGTCGCCCGCAGGCTGGGGATCGACTGGGGCACAATCGCCGACAGGCTGGCAACGTTCAGGCTCCCGCCGCTCAGAATGCAACTCCAAACCGTCGGCGGGGTGACCGTAATCAACGACGCCTACAACGCCAACCCTGTCTCCGTGGAAGCCGCCGCCAAGGCCCTCTCACGGATGGAGTGCAGCGGCAGGAGAATCCTCGTCCTCGCCGACATGCTCGAGCTCGGCGCCCAGGCGCTGAAATGCCACCGCGACCTTGGCAGGCCCATCGCACACTTCGGAATCGACTACCTGCTCGGAACCGGCGACAACACCGCCGAACTCCTGGCCTCGGCCGCCAAACACGGAATGAACGAGCACGACCTGCACCTGGCCGGCTCGAACGAACAGCTGGCCCGAACACTGCTGGGCCTGGTGGAGCAGGGCGACACAATCCTTTTCAAAGGCTCCCGAAACATGCACCTCGAGCAGGCCGCCGAACTGCTCCTCAAAAGCCTGGGCACGGCGGACCAGACCAGAGGCGAAAACCCGATTTACGAACTTTACAGGTCCGAAGAAAAAACTCAGCCGCCACCGCGCCACGCCGAAGTCGGCCAAAGCACCGCAGTTGCACCAGGCGCGCCGGCCGCAGCGGCTTCGGCATTCGCGCGGAGGCGGACGGTGGGGTGACTCGTAATACGGAGGGTGAAGCAGATGAATTCCAGCACGCCAGTTCATAACCCGCACGCGGCGGACCCAGGCACGCCGTCCGCAGCCAAGTTCGGCAGCACCGAGACCGCCCGGAAAGCAAGCCAGGCAGCCGAACACTCCAGCCAGCTCTGGGAAACCTACCTCCGCAAGCGCGACGTGGAAGCGCGGAATGCGCTCATCGAGGCGTATATCCCGATGGTGAAGCGGGAGGCGATAAAATTGGCCGCAACACTCTCGAACACAATCAGCCCCCAAGAACTCGAGAGCGCCGGCACCCTCGGACTGATAGACAGCATCGACAGTTTCGCCCCACACCAGGGTTCCAAGTTCACCACCTTCTGCACCCCTCGCCTGCGGGGGGCGATGTTCGACGAACTTCGGTCGCGGGACTGGGTGCCGAGAACCACGCGAGCCAAGCTGAACAGACTGGAACGGGCCATCAACCACCTCGAACACCGGCTGGGCCGAGACCCTGAGGGGGAAGAGATCGCCCGCGAAATGGGCCTCTCGGAAAGCGAAGTGCAGAAACTCTTCTCTGACAAAAACAGAGCACTGCTCTCGCTGGATGCACCGGTCGCAGCGCTCCACATGAACGGCATGGACAAAGACGTTTCACCGGGGGCAATCCTCGAGGAGCAGTTTCCGGGTGCGGACCCCATGCACAACTTGCAGAAAAAGGAAGTGGTCGAAGCCGTGCGCAAAATCCTGGGCAGAACAGAAAGGCTCGTCGTCACCCTGTATTACTACGAGGAATTGAACCTCCGCGAGATCGGGCAGGTGCTTGGACTGACCGAGTCCCGCATCTGCCAAATCCACAGCAAGGTCGTCGAGACACTGAAAAAACAGCTCGCCTGAACAAATGAACCGGGAGGCAGTGTGGGCAACAGGCAACTCATAACCGGGTGTGTAGCCACGCTGATGCTGACCGGGCTGGTCATGGTGTATAGCAACACCGCCGTCTCGTGCGGCCTGAACCCACTGACCAACAACTCCGTCGTCAAGCAGGCGGCGTGTGTCCTCCTGGCCGTGGCCGCGATTGTCGTTTTGGCGCACCTCGACTACCATATCCTCGCCAGGCACAGCCGCGCCATCATGCTCCTGACCCTTGCCGCCCTGGCAGCAGTTCTGGTCTTCGGGCCGCGCATCCACGGGGCGAGGCGGTGGTTCCGTGCTGGCCCGCTCTCGCTGCAGGTCTCCGAGTTCGCAAAAATCGCCGTCATCCTTTACGTCGCCGGGTTCATCAGCAGGAAGCGCCACGTACTGGGCGATTTCGTGCAGGGTTTTCTCCCGCCCGTCATTGTCCTGGCGGTCGTGTTCGGGCTGATCATGGCCCAGCCTGACTTCGGCACGGCGGCTCTGCTCGGCGCGGTAGTGATAACTCTCCTCCTTGTTTCCGGCGTCCGCTGGCGGCACGCGGCGCCGCTTCTGGTCACCGCCATGCCCATCCTGTTCCTACTCATCCGGATGAGAGAATACCGCTGGCGCCGGCTGGTGGTCTTCCTTAATCCCTGGGCCGACCCCCAGGGGGCGGGGTACCACGCCGTGCAGTCGCTCATCACGCTGGGTTGCGGCGGGCTGCTCGGTGTTGGCCCCGGTTGCGGCCGCCAGAAGCTCGGGTTCCTCCCCGAGGTCAAGACAGATTTTACCTTCGCCAGTTTCGGGCAGGAAACAGGATTCGTAGGGTGTGTTTTGCTCATCGCAGTGTTTGTGGCGCTGTTCTACGCCGGCGTGCGCATTTCCAGGTCGGCGCCGGACTTGTTCGGTGCGCTACTCAGTCTCGGCGTCACCCTGCTCATTGGGTTTCAGATGTTCATCAACATCGGGGTGGTGTCTTCCGCCCTGCCGACCAAGGGGATTTCGCTGCCGTTCGTCAGTTTCGGCGGGTCGTCGATGCTGGCGCTGTCCGTCGGCATCGGAATACTGCTCAACGTCTCGAAACACTGCCGTGGCGATCCCGCGCTGGATGTCCGGGGTGCGACAAGAAAAGAGGTTCAAGGATGAAGGTCGCATTTGCGGGCGGGGTCACAGGCGGGCACATCGCTCCGGGCATCGCCCTCGCCGAAAAGGTGACCGCCGACTGGCCCGGCTCCGCGGTCCTGTTTGCAAGCGTGGCAAACGAGACCGAGGAGCGGATGATAGCACGCCGCGGCTTCCCCGTCGCCATGGTGGCGGGGAACAAGGGGGGAATCGCAGCCGCAGCGGTGGGCGCCCCCGCCGCCCTGGTCAGGGCACGCCGGCTGTTTGCCTCGTTCAGGCCGGACGTGGTGGTTGGGCTGGGCGGCGGCGCATCGGTCGGCGGAGCGCTCGCCGCAATTACCACGCGAACACCACTGATTCTCCTCGAGCAAAACGTAGTACCCGGCAGGGCGAACCGCAGGCTGGCGCGGTGGGCTGCGGAGGTCTGCTGCCAGTGGGAGGGCGCCCTCGCCCGGCTTGGCGGCCGCGCCAGGCTCACCGGCAGCCCGGTCAGGAGCGAAATTATCGAAGCGCCAACCCTCGACAACGCCTCCTCCAGGGTATCCCTCGGTCTCCGCGCCGACCTG
>JAUWIN010000043.1 GCA_030605345.1 Candidatus Brocadiia bacterium | reverse complement strand
GGCGATCCCCGAGGTCGTCACCTTCCCGCACGCGGACAAGATCATGCACGCCGCGGAATATACGGTGCTGGGCGCGCTGCTCCTTCGGTCGCTGCTGTACGAACTCTCTGGAAATTTTCTCCTGGCTGCTATAATAACCGTGTTCGCCGGGACGGCCTTCGGCGCGGTGGACGAATGGCACCAGACCTTCACCGGACGCTTTGGCTCCGGTTGGGATGTTGCCGCCGACGTGCTGGGCCTGTTGTGCGGAAGCGCCTTTCTTCTGGTTGCGAAAAACTGGAGAAAAAGCCGTGGCGGATGAGTTGGCTTACGTCCTCATAACGCCATACAGCCTGCTGAAAAGCCGGACCGGCGGCATCATCAGCAGGGTGCTGACGCTCTCCGGGCTGGAGCTCGTCGGCGCACGCCTGTACGCACCAAGCGACGAATTCGTCGACCGATACAGAGACCTGCTCTCACGGCAGGACATCCAGCCGGAGATGAAGCAGGGACTCCTGCGTTACCTCGACGAATATTTCCGAAGGGACAACGCCCTCGGCATCACCAATCGCGCTCTGCTGCTGCTATTGCGGGGTGATGACGCGGTCGCCAGGATTAAGCGGAGCGTCGGCTCTCTCACCGGCCCCCAGGCACAGGGCGACACGGTGCGCGGCACCTACGGCGACTTCATCGGCTACACAACCGGAGAGATGAAACATTTCGAGCCCGCGGTGTTCGTCGGCACCGAGAGCACGGTCATTACCGACGAACTCAGCCTGTTCGCCAAATATGCCGACCGTGACGGCGGTATCCTCGAACACGTTGTCTCCTTCGACCCTGACCAAAACCCCGAGACGACCCTCGTCATCCTGAAACCGGATAACTTCAGGCGGGGCAGCTCCCGGCCCGGCAACATCATTGACATGTTCTCCAGGACTGGCCTGTGCATCGTCGGCGCAAGGATGCTGCGTATGAGCATAGAACAGGCAGAAAAGTTCTACGCTCCCCTACGAACCATCTTCGTGGAAAGGCTGAAAACAGGCGTCAGGGCTCGAGTCGCCGAGGTGCTAAGAAACGCGTTCGAGTTCGCCGTATCTGACGAAACCGTCAACGCCCTCGCCGACCTGCTCAAGGACGCCAACGCGCTCCACGAGTTCAACCGCATCGTCAACTACATGTCCGGCCGCGACCCCTATGCGGTCGAGGAGGACAAGCGAGCGCCGGGAACGGAACAGTGCTTCGCACTGCTTTACCGCGGCCCGGAAGCCGTCCGCAAAATTCGAGAGTGCCTCGGCTCCACCAACCCACGCCAAGCCGCGCCAGGAACCGTCCGCAGCGTGTACGGAGACGATTTGATGAAGAACGGAGCTCACGCGTCGGACTCAATTGAAAGCGCCGAACGCGAGCGAAAAATCGTCGGCCTGTGGGACAAGCAGCCCAGTGACATCCAGGAGGTCATCCGCGGGTATCTGTCGCAGTAGGGAGGAATCCATGGTAAAAGTCCTGGTCACTTATTTTTCCGAAACGGGCAACACCGAAAAGATGGCGACGCTGGGCTCCGAAGGCGCACGGCAGACAGGAGCAGACGTCCGCGTAAAGCGCGTTGATGAGGTCAAGCCCGAGGAGCTGCGCGATTATGCCGCCATCATCGTCGGCTCGCCGACCTACTACGGCTCGCCCGCGGCACAGGTGCGCAAACTGTTCGACGAGAGCTTCAGCCATCACGGCCAACTCGAAGGCAAGGTCGGCGCCGCCTTCACCTCCTCAGCCAACATCGGCGGCGGAAACGAAACTACTGTCATGTCCATCCTTCAGTCGATGCTCATCCACGGAATGATTGTCCGCGGCAATTCCAAGGGTGACCATTACGGCCCGGTTTCAATCAACGCCCCCGACTCCCGCGTGCAGAAGCAGTGCAGGGAACTCGGCCGGCGCACGGCGGAACTTGCAGCACAAGTAACCTGACAGCCAGGTGGTGCAGATGTCCGACGCATCATCCGCGGTCGATTTCCCGGCCAAGTTCATCGAGATTTTCGGCTGCGCCGTGATAGCCGCTACTCCCACACTGATAGAATGAACGGTCGTTACCTCCCATCGGCAGGGTGGTCGAACAGACCACGAACACGCGCTTACGCGCCAACCTGAAACCCATAACCCAGCTACTATGTGAACACCACTGAAACTTCATCACGGCCCCTTTTATGTTGCCGGTTGCCTACGGTCACGACTTATCCTTCGCCCGAGGCGGGAGAGCGCGTGTACCCATCATGGGTACAAGAACACAACCAACCGGTGGAGTGAAAGGCGGGACGTGTGCGGACGCAGCGAATTGTTAGTTCTCAGGGCGGGCGGCGATTCCATCGGAGACGAAATCCCGCGGCGCGGCGGGGCGTGCAACACAATGCCACCACAATATCGGCCCCGGGGTTCGCAAGACCAGCCGCAGCATAGTAGAGACATGGGTTGGCCTCTTATGGGAATGCCACAGGCTAGCAAAATCCGATGGAATACACGGTTTCCTCGTCCACCTTTTCAAGGTCAATTAACACCTTGCGGCGCCGCGGGCTACCGTCAGCATTCCGAAATCCTGCCTGGAAAGAACCACACTCTGTTAGTGTTTTATCTGTCATCCGAAGGAAAGCAATCTGGTGAAGGTCAAAGGATATTTTCCGAATCCTCGACCATGTACCTCGTTGGATCCGTTCGCGTTCGTACTTAGACTTGCCGCCCTTCAGTTCCTCACGCCATGCTTGGAACGTACGGTTTTCATCGTTGTAGACAGCCTCGCCCAGTGCAATGACAAGACCCACCTGGCCGTAATCCCTGATGGCATTCGCTGTTGCTTCGCTATCGTTAACAATAACTTTGTGACTACTGGTGTTCATTGCGTGGGCCTTAAAGTCCCACGGGACCTCGTAGGCCCCATCGAATTGTACTTTGCCATACTTCGGCCCCGGAAATGTCATGAATTTGCCCAGAGTTATCCTACACAGGAATTCAAAATAGAATCCTATCCACTCCATTTGTTTCCAGTTTGGGTCTCCAGCGTCCCGCATCTGAATAATGCTGGTTTTCCCGTCCCATACCTTCTCTATCGGTTTGAGTGCTTGGCCAATTCGTTTAGCGGTTTCAAGGAAGGTCATTTGGCGTCTCCAAACAGCGGCAGGTCCTCCGCAAATTCCTTTGGACTATCGTCTTTGAGGCGGTAAAGGTCTTTATCAAGCCGTTCCTTGGCGAAGTCGAAATACTCTTTGACGATCTCGAATCCGACGCAACGCCGATTGAGCATTTTGCTCACAACAGCGACTTGGCCTGACCCCAGGAATGGGTCGAGTACAACGTCGCCCTCTTCGGTACTATAGAGCAGAATTTTTTCGATTAACTCACGTGGTAGTTTGGTCGGTGTCTTTTGGTCGCCATGCCAGTATTCTCTTTTTATGTGCCATACGTCCTCTAAATCTTGGTACCGGAGACTGCCACCATTCTTGTCATGAGCATTTTTGTCGAAGCGGGCGCTGTTAAAGAATCTCCTTTTCTTGTCGTTCTTGCACACGAACAGGCAGTGGTAATGGGAAGTCACAAATCTGCGCCTGCAAGCGACCCCGAACTGATACTTCCAGATGATGTGGTTCACTGTGTGGAAGCCGCAATGGTCGATAGCACTGAGAACGTCTTTGAGATTATTCCACCCGGAAAAGACAAACATACTGCCGGAATCTTTCAACACCCGGTGAGCTTTTCCCATCCACCGCAGAGTGAACTCTGCATAATCCTCCGCGTCTATTTCGTTGTAGCCGGTGATTACGCGCGACTGCGTGCGGTTATAGTTCGTTCTGCGCGCTTTGAACTCGATGCCGAACGGCGGGTCAGTAATCACCAGGTCAACAGAACACTCCGGAAGACGTTTCATCCCTTCCATACAATCTTCATTGTAAATCTGGTTGAAGTCCAGTTCAGCCATAAGGCCACTCCTCCTTTTGGATTGCGACATACGGTATTGCCACGACCCTGTAAGTTGCTCTATTTTTGTGGGTATTCATTGTGCTCCCCCAGTGGCCGCAGTCAAGCCGAAAATATGTTAACACGTCAGCCCCAAACGTTTGTCCTCTGACCTACGAGGGTCGGGGCTTGACCGTCCGCAGCGTCTCCACTATGATTCGCGCTTGCGGGCATTCTGTGGCGTAATGGCAGCGGGAAACTGAAATGGAATACGAGGTGATAGTTGGGCTGGAAACGCACGCTCATCTGCTCACGGAGAGCAAGATGTTCTGCGGATGCAGCACCAAGTTCGGCTCTCCGCCGAACACCCAGACCTGCCCGGTGTGTCAGGGCCTGCCGGGGGTGCTGCCGGTGATTAACCGGAAGGCGTTCGAGCACGGCTTGAAGGCGGCGCTGGCGCTCCACTGCGAGATTGCCCCGGTCACGCAGTTCGACCGGAAGAATTACTATTATCCCGACCTCCCGAAGAACTACCAGATTTCGCAGAACTACAACAACCTGGGGGTGAACGGGTGGATCGACGTAGAGGTCGAGGGCAGCACGCGGCGCGTGGGTATCTGGAACACTCATCTGGAGGAAGATGCGGGGAAACTGGAGCATCCTGAAGACACCGGCGCGGAATACACCACGGTGGACCTCAACCGCACCGGAACGCCACTGCTGGAGGTCGTGTCCGCGCCTGACATGCGGTCGGCGGCGGAGGCGGGAGCATACATGTCGGAACTGGCGAGCATGCTGCGCTATTTGGAGGTGTCCGACTGCAAGATGGAGGAGGGTTCGCTGCGTTTCGAGGCGAGCATAAGCGTCCGGCCCAGGGGCAGCGACACCCTGGGGAACCGGGTGGAGGTGAAGAACCTGAACTCGATGAGCTCGGTGGTCCGGGCGGTGGAATACGAGGCCAAGCGGCAGGGCGAGGTCCTGGAATCCGGCGGGACGGTGCCGTCGGAGACAATGCTTTGGGACGTGGCCCGCGGCGTAACCCAGCCGATGCGGAGCAAGGAAGAGGCCAAGGACTATCGCTACTTCCCCGAGCCAGACCTGGTGCCGATAGAGATAACGCCGGAGTGGCTGGAGAGGGTCCAGGCGGACATGCCTGAACTCCCGGCGGAGAGACGGAGGCGCTTTGTCTCGGACTACGGCCTTCCGCAATACGACGCGGCAGTGTTGGTGGAGAGCAAGGCGGTGGGCAACTACTTTGAGCACTGTGTCGAGGCGGGGGCGGGACCCAAGGCGGCGTCTAACTGGGTGATGGGCGAGGTGCTGCGGGAACTGAAGGCGCGCCGGGGCGAGCCTGACGAGCTGGCGGTCACGCCGCCGATGCTGTCGGAGCTGATTGGGCTGGTGACCAGCGGTCAGCTCAGTAACAACATCGCCAAGGAGGTCTTTGTGGAGATGGCGGCCACGGGTAAGAAGGCCCCGGCTGTCGTGGAGGCGAAGGGCCTCCGGCAGATCAGCGATACGAGCGAGCTCGAGGCCACGGTCAGGGCTGTTCTGGAAGCAAACCGGCCCGCCGTGGCTGACCTGAACGCCGGAAAAAAGAAGGCCAAGGGGTTTCTCATCGGGCAGGTCATGCGCGCCACGCAGGGCAAGGCCAACCCGAAGGTCGTCGGCAGCCTGATAGACGCACTTGCCGGTTGCTGAGTTTCTGCCGTGCTGTGTGGGCAACGGGTTACTGGTCGCGGTGTGCGGCCGCGTCGGCAGCGGATTCCGCGGTTGGCGCGGATACGGGCACCTCAGTGGCACGGTGCTCGGCACGGGCTTGGTCTGCCAGGATGTCGGCCATTGCGCGTCGGACCGCATCGCCCGTGGGCGGCGGCAGGCGCAGGCGTTCTGGGCTGATGTAACCCTCGGAGAGCGCGGCGGCGCGGCCGACGACCTGCCGAAGTTCACGGGCGTTTCCCGGCCAGGCGTATGTGAGCAGCACCGCCTCGGCGGTCCGCGGTAGGCGGAGTTCCGGCATCACCGGCTCGCCTGCCATCTGTTCCACGACACGCCGGGCCAGGAACAGAATGTCTCCCTTCCTCTCTCGGAGCGGCGGGATGGTGATGTGCTGGCGCCCCAACAGGCGTAGAAGTTTCGGCAGGAAGCGCCCTTCCTCGGCGAGCTTCTCCAGCGGCTGGTCGCTGGCTGCGATTATGCGCACGTCCAGTTCAATCTTGCGTGCGCCCTCCCCCAGCGGGACCTGCCGCCATAGAAGGGCCGTGAGTAGCCTCTGCTGCACCGGTAGGGAGAGAGTGCCAGCCTCGCCGAGGAAAAGGGTGCTTTCCCTGATGCCAGCGGTATTCGCCTGCTGCTTCAGCAGCGGAGCAAACAGCTGGTCCTGGTATGACTTGTTTTGGACTGTCCGGCAGTCCACGAAATGTATTGGGCCGGCCGAGCCGGGTCTTCGGCAGTGGATGGCCCGTGCCAGCCGCTCTTTGCCGGTGCCGCGCTCGCCGTAGATTAGCACGTGCCCGTCCCGGCTGCCGATATCTTCTACCGTGCGATACAGGCGGTGCATGGAGTCGGAGGCACCAAGCAGGTCGAACACATCCGAAAGGTTGTCTTCCCACGGATTGATCGCTATCTTCCGATAGACAAGTGCCCGTTCGATGCTCAACATCACTTCCGCCGACCTGAGGGGCTTCGTGATGGTGCGGAAGACGGGCTGGATAACGGGGGATTTGCCGCGGCCTGCCTGAACTGCCAGCAGCAGCGGCACATCGAGGGTTCGGCGCATCAGCGGGGAAAGCCAACGCGCGTCCTCGTCGCCCAGCACGAGTTCCGGCTTCAGGTGGCGTAATCCGCCGGGCCATTGGCCATCAGGCCCCAACCAGACCACCTCGCAGCCGCAATAGCCGAGGATCTCTGTCAACTCCGGGCGGGCAAATTGCCCCGCACTGACCACCAGGACAACCGGCTTCCCTTCTTCCATTAGCGCTGTTCCCGCAAATTATCGCAACGCAGTTTCCCCACCGACAAATCCGCTCTTCAGCATGAGCAAAATCCATGCCGAACACGCGCACAATCTGGGCGGGGAAACATAACTCGTTGAGAATTAAGGGCTTAGAGGATCAGAAAAACCTGGGGATGTCGGCAGACAAAGCGCACAACTGTAAAGACTCTTGTCACTGCTGGCTTATATCATTGCTATACAAGGGGTTACGGCAGAGGGCGCTGGGTGGGCGAATCGTCAAAACCTTTTACGATTCGGGCGCCATGAGGAGGTTTACGAGTAGGCTGGGAAGCCGTAGTGCGTCAATCTGGCCCGGCGGCGTGCTGATACCGCGGGCGGCCAGGACGCCGTAATCACACGGCCGCTTCGGCGGCAAGCCGTGACTGCCCTGAACCAACCCCGGGTCCAGCGGGATAGAACTGGTTTGCGCATCCCAGAACAGTTCCACCGGGTCGTAGCCGGGCTTGCGATGGATGTCCACGGTCCGCGCGAACGCAGGGGCTTTCGCAGGGTCGTGCCACCAGTAATATGCGAACCACGTGTCAGGCTGCGCCAGCAATACGAGTTCGCCAGAGTTCGGATGCGCCACGCCAAGTTCCGACAGGCGTCCGCCCTGGCAGACCTCCGCGACGCCGTCCAGTTGGCCAAGCACAGCCGCGGCGTGTTCCAGCGCATCCTGCTGGACGTAAACGTGGGCCACCTGATGGTCAACCATTGCGAACGCCCGGCTGGCCGCAACTGCTGGCAATTCGTGGCCGTCCTGTTCCCTCACCTCCAGGAGACCTGCATCTCGTAACGCTACATTGGGCAGAGCGGCGCCGGACACCCGGGCCATCGCGTATTCCGAGACCAGGACAACCGCCGGCTCGGAGGGGCTGAACGCCTGGTCGAGGTCGCGTATAAACTGTGCCACCAGCGCGTCGATGTTGCCTGCCTCCGCCGCGAATTCGTCGCTATCCGGGCCGCACCGCTGGCCGACGTAGTCGAGATGCGGGACATACACCAGTGAGAGCTCCGGCTTGAACCGCGCCAGTGTGTGCAGCGACCCCTGCAGGATCCACCGGCTCGAATCAAGTCCCGCCATCGGGCCCCAGTATTTGTGAAGCGGGAAGTGGCCGAGTTTCTCAACCAGCTCCTCGTAGAGACCCGCGGGACTGGAATCACACCACGGAATGGTCCTCCCGTCGGGCGTGTGCTTTGGATGAGGGTTGACGTAGATGTCCGCCGACGCCGCCTTGCGCCCCTGGAAGAACATCACCGCGGTTTTGGCGCCGGGTAGGCGTTTTCGGAGCATCTCCCAGACAGGCGGCCTCTCGATCTTCGACGCCGGCCACGTCCACAGCCTCACTTTTTGCTCCGCACGGTCGAAAAGGCCGTTCGCGATAATCCCGTGCTCTGACGGGCTAACCCCCGTGGTCATACTCACCTGCACCGGGCAGGTCAGGGCGGGAAAGACCGGCCTGAGCGGGCGGATGCCGCCGGGGCGAAAAATCCGCGCCAGTTCCGGGAACAGGCACGGCTCGCCGAAGTGGCTCGGCACCGCACCGACCAGGTCGATTACGACGATGTGCCTGGGCATATAAAAGTTCCTTCAGACAAAACCGTCCAAGAACTGCTTCGCACGTGTTGCGGTCTCGACAGCATTGTGGCTGTGCCGCGACAATTCGACACAAGCGGGGCCGTCGAAGCCGATTTCGTTCAGCGCTGCGAAGATTTCGGAGAAATCGACCTCACCCTCACCAAAGAATAGGTGGTCATGCACGCCGCGCCGCATGTCGTCTAGGTGCACGTTTGCCAGCCTCGGAGCGTATTGCTCTATCAAAGCGCCCGCCGGACGCGACTCGTTACACCGAAGATGACCCACATCGACAGTAAGCCGGAAGTTCTCCGCGTCCACCGCGGTGGCGAGCCTTTCAAACTCCGCCAGGGTATCAACGAACATCCCAGGCTCCGGTTCGAACGCAAGCACCAACCCCTTCCCGGCGGCATACTCTGACAGCCGCCGGCAGGAATCAGCTACCAGCCCGAACGCCGCCTCATCGTCCTGCTCCGCAGGCACGGCGCCCGACCAAAAGCTGACGGCGAGCGATTCAAGCCCTGCTGCGATGTCCACACACCGCCGCAGGAAATCCAGCCTTTTCTCCCGTCCAGAACCACGCCGGTCCAGCAGCTTCGGATAATGCTTCCGCAGCGGGTCCAGCAGGAAACGCGCCCCGGTTTCGACGACCGACGCCAGCCCCACGCGCTCCAGGTGCCTCCGCACCTCCGCGACCTGCGCGGCGACGTCCTCATCGTAGGGGTTCAGCGTATGGTGCTCGCCCGTAATGGCGACACACCGATAGCCGAGCCGGGCGATAATATCAATCGCATCCTCCAGCCGGTGGAACGCGAATCCATTTGTGTTGTATCCCAGCAGCAACCCCGTCCCCGGCTATGTTATATGCGAGAACTTTTTCAACAACAGCACCGGCACCAGCAACGCCATTATACACATAAAAGCCAGCGGGCGTAGCTGGACAAGCGCTGCCAGCGCCTGAAGAGGAATGATGCAGACGAGCGCCATGCCAACCGCACGTCTCACGTCTTTCACCTTCCACACTACCCACAGGCCCGCCACAACAGGAATTATAAACATCAATGCAAGGCAAACACCTACTCCCCATGCCAACCCCCCGCTGAACACTATCCGCAGCGGAAATCGGATGCCCAAACTGACGCACATCAGGACCGGAAGCACCGCCGCCGCCAGGACGACGCCGACCGACGGAACAACAAGTGAACCCCGCGCGCCGCCCCGCGCTTCCGAACGCGACAGATACGTCACGCCGGTTATGTACGCGAAGATGGGGCCTGCGGCCGCCAGACCGGGGAGGACAGAATGTGCGAGCGCCGCCGGCAGGCAAGACATGCCCAGGAATACGTTGAACGCCCGACAAAGGCCCATATTAATGGGGCCCAGCGGCGTCGGCTTCAAAACAAAATTATACCCCAGAATCAAAAACGCCAACACACCCGCCACAGCCCCCGGATTGCGGCCAAGCATCGCGGCACCGGCCACCGCCGCGACCAGAAGCCCAACGCCCGCCACCGCCGCGCTCAGCACCGAGACCTGCCCCAGCGGGAGCGGCCGGCCCGGATTGTCACGCCGGTCCGACCGAACGTCGCGCACGTCTTTGAGGATCATACCGCCGCCGTAGAGCCCCACCGAGATAAAACTGAGCCACACCGCGTCCCAGGTCGGAAGCAAACCCACCACCCCAGCGCCGAGCCAGACGTCGGCCAGCGCCGTCGGCAGAGCCGCCACCCGCACAAGCCGAAGCCACGCGCCAAACTTGCTCATATCAATCCGCCTGAAGGCATTGTAACCCCACGGTGATTTAGATGTGGCTGCGGATGTATTCCAGCGCCACGCAGGCGGTTTCGTAAGGCGCATCCTGGTAGGGATAGAGTTCGACGGTGATCCAGCCGGCGTAGCCTGCGGAGGTGATGGTGTCCACCACTCCTGGGAGGTCGATGCCTCCGGTTCCGGGCAGGAGGTGGCGGTGCTGGCGGGATGGGGCGATGTCTTCGAGGTGCACGTGCCTTGCGTGGTGCTTCAGCCTGCTGAATGCTTCGGCGGGGTCCTCGCCGACGCAGTAAAAGTGGCCAATGTCGAAGTTGAGGCCAAGGTTGGGATGCTGTATCCGGTCTGCAAACTGGAGATATTGTTCCGTCCGCTCAATCACAAGCCCCGGTTCCGGCTCGACCAGCAGGGCGACGCCGGTCTGTTCGGCGACCGGGAGCACTTCTTCGATGCCCTCGACGAAAAGGTCAATTGCCAGGTTGCGGTCCATTCCCTGGGGTAGTGGGCCGCCCGGCTCGGTGCTGATGTTTGGAGCGCCCAAGTCGCGGGCGATACGAAGCGCCCGGGCTGTGTGGCGTATCCTCTGATGCCGAGCTCCGCTGTCCGGCTCGATCCATGAAGGGTGCCAGGTGTCGCCGACGGCGCTCATTGTGAATGCGTTGCAGTTGGAAAACGCCAGGCCGGCTTTCTCCGCCGCGCTCCGAATAGTCCGGATATCTTCCGGCGTTGCGTGTTGGGGGAACAGGTGCGGCGCGTCCAGCATCAGTTCGACGCCGTCATATCCCGCCTGTGCAATGGCCGCGATGGCTTCCTCCGGCCGATATTTTGTGAACGCGTTGGTACTGAAGGCGTATTTGACCGGCGCCCCCGCAGCTGGATGGCTGTCTTTCATAGTTCATGAACCTTTAGCTGGTCCTACTTTGTTGTCTCGCCCTTGCTCGCCCGATTCAGCGTGCGGCGGACTTCCGCCTTGAGTGCGGCGGGGCCGTAGGGCTTTTGAATAAAGCCAGCCAAGCGCTTGCCGGCGAACCAGCTGACCGCGTCCTCTTCGGTGTAGCCGCTGGAGAGGATGATGGGCACGTCTTTCCGGATGCGGCGCAGTTCGGTGAAGGTCTCGTTCCCGCCCATGCGGGGCATGGTGAGGTCAAGTAGAAAGAGCACAATCTCGTCGCCGTGCTTTCGGAGCAATTCCGCTCCTTCGTGTCCGTCGCCGGCGGTGAAGACGCTGAAACCGGACGACTCCAGCGCCTTCCTGGCCAGTGCCCGCACGGTCTCCTCGTCGTCGATGACGAGGATTGTCCCGGAGGCGGCGCCGCCGGGCGGCGGCGCTTCGGCTTCTTCGGCCGTGCCATCAGCCGACTTGCTCGAGCAGGGGAGAAGCACTTTGAAGGTGCTACCGCGCCCGGGTTCACTGTAAACCTTGATTGCGCCGTGGTGCCCGCGGACAATGCCCAGGGTCGCCGCCAGCCCCAGACCGCGCCCGGCGAACTTCGTGCTGAAGAACGGATCGAAGAGTTTCGACAGGGTTCCCTTATCCATTCCGGAGCCCGTGTCCGACCCCGCCAGATAGACATAAACTCCCTCAGGCAAGTCCTCGTCCACGTAGGTGCCGGAGAGATATGCTCGGTCTGCCTCCATCATGCCGGTCCGCACGGTAATGACGCCGCTGCTGGCGGCGATGGCGTCGGAGGCGTTAGTGATGAGATTCATCACTACCTGTCGCAGTTGGGTGGCGTCTCCATCGACAGCGGGGAGGTTGTCGGCAAACTCGTACTTGAGCACGGCCTTCTTGGAGATGGAGGCCTGAAGCAGATGGGCTATCTCGTCGACAAGTTTGGAGAGGTTGAGCGACTGCACGATGAGCTTGCCTCGACCGGAGTAGGCGAGTATTTGGCGGCAGAGCTCTGCGGCGCGCTTCCCCGCGGTCTGCACTTCCCGGATGCTTTCTCTGGCCGGGGATTCCGGCGGCAGTTCCTCCAGCGCCAGCTCCGCATTGCCCAGCACGCCCATCAACAGGTTATTGAAGTCGTGAGCAACGCCGCCAGCCAGGATGCCGAGGCCCTCCAGTTTTTGCGTCCGTTGAATCTGCGCCTGCAGTTTTCGGCGCTCCTCCTCCGCCTGCTTGCATTCGGTGATGTCCCTTCCTGAACACAGGATCGCATCGATTTTGCCCGTTGAGTCCATGACTACGGCATTATGGAACGAAATTCTCCTTTCCTTGCCGTCCTTCGTTAGCAGAGGATTCTCGTAATATTCGACCGGGGCAATGTTTCCGTGTATCAGGTTGCGGAAGACATCTCTTACTTCGCCTCTTACTCTCTGGGGAAGCAACGTCTCAAACCAGTTCCTCCCTATGAGTTCTCCCTCGTCGTAGCCGAGGATTTCATGGCCCTTTTTGTTCATCATGGATATAGTTTCGTCAGGCTTGACGACAGCCAGCATGACTCCTGCAACATCCAGATATTTCTCCGCCATCCCTTTTTCCAGTTGCCACCTTTTAGGCTTCGGTTCGGACTGGTGTTTGCCGGATTTCTTTGTCATCGGTTCGTTCCTCCCGTTTTCAAGAAACCGCCCCTGTCTTGTGGATGAGAGGCCGTTAGTTCCTGCCGATACGGGCCCGCCGGCCACAACCGCAAGGGTGCCATCTTCACGGCAAGACCTTCCAATTCAACAGGCAGATATGATAGGCAGCCTTCGTTATACATCGGCTTCAGGTGCCGATTTCGGGAATTTCCAGTTCCCGCAACATTTCCTCCCTGAGCTGGCGGGCGAATTGGCGCCGGTCGCCGGAGCATTTCCGTTCGGGCAACACCTTCAGTACCACCTCTATGCCGGGTGCGCTGAGTAACCCCCAGGCGTGCCTCACCAGGGTGGTATCGTCGAACCACAAAACGCGGCGGCGGTTGGAAGGGCCGATCGGCTGGCGCCCTATGGAACGATATGACGAGACGAACGGCCTGACGGGAAAGGCCTCGCCGGCGTTGCCAGCCGCCGCGGCAAAGAGAGAGCTCTTGAACGGAAGCAGCCCATCGCCGCTGGAGGTGGTTGCTTCCGGGAAGAAGATAACACTGGTCCCCGTCCGCAGGCGATGCCGGACCTTTTCGACCAGGGGGCCGATGTTTAGTCGGTTTTTGCGGTTCACGAACAGGGGCCCGCCCAGCGCGGCGAGTTGTCCAATTAACGGCCACCACACCACGTCCTGTCTGGAGATAAAAATCCCCGGCGCCACCGACATCAATACCAGTATGTCGAGGTATCCCGTGTGGTTCGCCACGTATAGCGCCGGCCCCGAAAAGGTAGTATCGGGCGGGTCGAGATGCACGCGGATTCGTAGAAGGCGGAGCATGGCTCGCGCCCACGCACGGCCTATGCGGCGCAGACAACGGTTGCGAACTCCGCGCGCCGGAATCAGCCACACTGCCGCTGCAACCGTTCCCAGCACCAGCATAATCGCGATGCCACTAATAAGGCGAAGGACTCGCATGAACACACACAGCGGCACGCCCGGCCCTGCGCTGGTGCGTGGGCACGTCCGGGCGGCCGTCCGCCTTTTAGTTGTCTTCTATTTCGACCAGTTTCACTCCGCGCGGATGGGGCATAGTGAACAATCTGTCTGGCAGCCCCATGTTGCTGTGAAACTTATACGCCTTGCCCGCGTGTTTCTTGCCGAGTCGTTTCCCCAGTTCAAAGATAGTTCTCTCTTTGGTCTCCCAATCGACTTGGATTTTGCGAGGCAGGAACTCCTTCTTATCCACCCAGAACGTCCAGGTCTGCTTTGCATCCTTCGCAACCAGCTTGTTATCAGCTTTTTCCCTCATTTCCTTTAGCATCTTTGGTTTGAGCGAGAGGACAAGTTTATACGCCGGCCTGTTTTCCTCTCCAATCACCGTGTCGTCAAGCTCCTCGACGTTGAAATATTTGTCGAGCGCCTTGACCATCTGGCCGCCTGCGGCAAACACAATCAGCAGCGGGTGCACATTTGTGTCCCGGTCAAGGTCTGTGTACCGTATGACCTTTTCGCTGGCGTCGTATACCCAGTAGGTATCGCCGTCGGTCCCGTGCACCAGGGAAGGGGGCTGGCCGAAATTGAGGCGGAACTTCTTGTCCCGCTTGAAATACGCCCGGCCTTCGCACACCCTCTCTGTCCCGTCCGGACTGCGGGCGCGCTGGACCACCCACACCCAGAAGGTATTGTAGCCGGAGAACACCTGCCCCACGCGTTTGGCGAGCGCTTCGGCGTCCATTTCTGCACCGCGCGCGGCGACCGAGCACACCACCAGAAGGAGCGCCGCAGCCGCGTGTTTCTTATTCACATCGGTGCTCCAAGAATCGTGCCCTCGAACATCATTTTATCCTTCACAAAGCCCTGGCAGGCAAATTTACACCGGCGCCGGCGAATTTCGACCGCCTTGGCCACAATAATGAATGTGTCGTTCGGCTTGACGAACCCACGGAACTTGACGTCTGTCACACCCATGAACCCGATGAAGACATCCGGCGGGTTGCCAATACTCTCCATATAGTAATATGAGGTCAGTTGAGCAGCGGACTCGATCTGGAGAACACCCGGGAACACCGGACGCCCGGGAATGTGACCCCGCACCCAGAAATCGTCTTCCGAAAGCTCCTTGTATCCGGCAATCAACTGCTTTTCCATGTCCAGAAGCGATATGCCCGACAGCATCTCCATGTCGTGGCGCTGCCTGTTGTGTGTCCGAATATCCCTAACGTCACGGATGGGGTTCTTCGTATCGATGGTCCCCGGATCAATCAGTGGCTCGCTTGGCATTACGCGCTCTCCTTCATCACGAACCGGATAACCACCGCAACTCGGCCGAACTCAAGGATGGAAAGATAATACCAGCATAGCTCGCCGCGGTCAAACTGAAAACGAGTGGCCTACTGCATGCCGAGTCCAGCGCCGGATTTGACAGGCGTGCCGGGCGGGAGTAAAATCGCCGGCCCAGGCAACATTCGCGATAAAGCGAGAGAAGGCGGGATGCTGAGAGCGCACGCGGCGGTGCTGGTGCTCCTGATTTCAACGGTCTCGCAGGCAGCGCCGCCGGTTGAGCCGGAGCGCCGCAACGCAGTGGTCCGGGCTGTCGAACGAGCCGGCCCGGCTATCGTGAACGTGAACACCGCCCGTATCGTCCGCCGCCAGATCGACCCGTTTTTCGAGTTCCGCGACAAGTTCTTCGATGATACGTTCCGCCATTTCTTCCGCCAGCACTCGCAGACCATCGTCCAGAACAGCCTTGGTTCCGGCGTCATCATCAGCAAAGACGGATACGTTCTCACCAACGCGCACGTGGTGATGCGTGCGACGAAGATACGGGTGACGCTTCAGAACAAGGAGCAATTCGCCGCAGAACTAATCAACGTGGACCCCGAGCAGGACATGGCGGTGCTCAAGATCCGGCCGAAGCGTCCGCTCGCGGTCGTTCCGCTGGGGACCTCGTCCGACCTGATGGTCGGTGAGACGGCCATCGCCATCGGCAACCCGTTCGGGCTGGCAAACTCAGTCACCACCGGCGTCATCAGCGCCAAGAACCGCTCGATCAAGGCCAATGGACGTGAGGTGTTCAGCGGCCTGCTCCAGACAGATGCGGCGATCAACCCGGGCAACTCCGGCGGCGCACTACTGAACATCACCGGCGAACTCATCGGTATCAACATGGCCATTCGGGCGGGGGCCGAAGGGATCGGCTTCGCCATCCCCGCCGACGCGGCGCTCGACAGCGCCTGCGAACTGATCGACTACCGCGCGCTGAAACGAATCCATCTGGGCATGAAGACCTCGCGGACCCGACAGGGCGTGGTCATCACAGAGGTCGAGCCAGACGGCCCCGCAGCCGACGCCGGCCTCATGGTTGACGACAGGATAAGTAAGCTCGGCGAGGAACCAGTCTCTTCGAAGTTCTGTTTTCGGAGGTTGATTTTGCGGCGTGAGCCGGGCGACACGGTAACGTGCGTGGTGCGCCGCGGGCCAGATGTGCTCCGCCTGAGGGTCAAGCTGGGTCGGGTCCCAGAACTATCCCTGCGTCAACTCGCCAAGAAAAAGCTGGGCATCGACGTGCAAGAAATCAACAAGGAGCTCGGAGAAGCGCTCGGCCTGAAGGAGGAGGCAGGCGTGCTGATTGCCAACGTCGAGCCAGGTGGGCCAGGCCACGCGGCCGGCCTACGCCGGTCCGACACCATCGTGTATGTCGGACGCTACAGGACGCGCAGCATCCACATATTCGGCATGCTGCTTAAAGAACTCAAGCCCGGCTCGCGCCTGCCAGTCACCATCGTCCGCAAAAGGCGTTTATACCGGAGTGTGATTACGTCAAGGTAAGCCGCGTGTCGAAACTCAATCACATCACAGACCGCCTGTTGGCCGGCGGAGAGGCCGGGCGTGAAGAGGCGCTGTGGCTGGCGACCTCGGCGGACCTCGATGCGGTTCTTTTCCACGCCAATCGGCTTCGCGAACATTTCTGCGGGAACGTCGTCGGCCTTTGTTCGGTCCTCAATGTTAAGAGCGGCGCCTGCCGAGGACTGCAAGTTCTGCGCACAGTCCGCACGCTACCATACCGGTGCCGAAGTCTATCCTCTAATGTCTGGTGAAGAGATTGTGGGGGCGTCGCAGGACGCGGCGGAGTCCGGGGCCGACCGGTTCGGTATCGTGACTTCAGGCCGCGGGCTCGGCTCGAACCGTGGGGAGTTTGAACGAATTTGTGCAGCGGCGGGGGAAGTCGAACAATCCGATTCGGTCGGCGCCTGCGTCTCCATCGGCAAACTCAGTCCGGCGGACGTGGAGCAACTGAAGGCGGCAGGCATCCGTCGGGTCCACCACAACCTCGAGACCTCGGCGCGGTTTTACCCTCAAATCTGCACCACGCGTCCGTACCAAACACGGCTCGACACCATCCGTAACATCAAGGCGGCGGGCCTGGAGGCCTGCTCCGGCGGGATTTTCGGGATGGGCGAGACCTGGGAGGACCGAGTGGACCTGGCGCTACAATTGCGGAATCTGGGCGTGGATTCTGACCCGATCAACTTTCTTAACCCTAATCGGGGAACGCCGCTGGAGGGCCGGGCGATGCTGCCGCCGCGCCAGGCGCTGCGGACAATCGCGCTGTATCGCTTTCTGCTGCCCGCCAAGGAGATCAGAGTTTGCGGCGGGCGCGAGGTAACGTTGCGGGACCTTCAGCCTCGGATGTTCCACGCAGGCGCATCGGGCACGATGATCGGCAACTACCTGACGACCGGGGGGCGGTCGGCGGAGGGCGACCGTCGGATGCTGAGTGACCTGGGCTTGACGCCGCGGAGTGCCGCACGTTGAACCGACCTGTGGGCCTCGTCACCGGGTCGGCGCGCGGGTTCGGGCGCCAGATCGCGCTGCGCTTTGCGCGGGGTGGGTGGGACGTGGCGGTGAACTACGCCCGTTCCGAGGGCAAGGCGAAAGCGGTCGCCGACGAAGTCCGCTCGTGCGGGGCTGAAGCGATTGTTGTCCACGGCGACGTTGCCGACGCGGCCGCCCGGCAGAATCTTATCCAGGCAGTAATGGGCTGCTGGGGCCGATTGGATTGTCTGGTAAATAACGCGGGAATTGGTGTGCCCAGTTCTGTGGTGACCGCGTCGGCTAGTGCCTGGGACGAAATCCTCGGGGTGAATCTGTTCGGGCCGATTGGGCTGATCCGCGGCGCGGCGGAAGCGATGGGCCCCGGTTCGTCCATCGTGAATATCTGCTCGATGTGCGGCGTTTGGGGCTGCGCCGGAGCCTCGGCGTATTCAACTTCCAAGGCCGCGGTCGGCGCCCTGGCG
>JAUWIN010000116.1 GCA_030605345.1 Candidatus Brocadiia bacterium | reverse complement strand
TGACCGCGCGCGGACGAATGGCATCGGCTGGCGTGTTCATCGGCCTGCCGGAACGACCCATTCAGAACGTCACGCTCGATAACGTCGTCATCGACTCCGCAGAGCGCGACGAAGCATGTATGCCCGCGATGGCCTTCCATCTCGAGCCGATGAACGGTGAAGGGCTCTTGGGAAGGAACGTTCGCGGGCTGGAGCTGCGCAACTGCGAAATCACCGCGGCGAGGGGTCCCGCCGCCAGATTCGCGGACAGTTCGAACATCCAGTTCAACGGCGTCAGAGCGGAGGTAAAGGAACCCGGCGCGCCGGCCGTTCGGTTGGAGCGCGTTCACACCGCGTTTCTCAGTGGCTGCCGCGGCGGCCAGCCCAACGGGGTTTTCGCAGAACTGTGCGGCTCCGAGACGAGCAACGTAAGGCTCTCGGCCAACAACTTGGACCCAACAACGAAACCAACCAAACTTGTGGACAGTTCCAGCACGAGATAACAGAAAGGACGACCATGAAAGTGACAACCGTGAGGACTCCGGAGACGGCCCGTTCAAACACGCACTACGCCTGCAACAGCGAACCGCTGGCGCCGAACCCGCTGGTGAGGCTGCCCCTGGGCAGCGTGCGCCCTGCCGGATGGCTGAAGCATCAACTCGACCTGATGGTTGACGGAATGATCGGGCGGCTGACGGAAGTCAGCCACTTCCTGGACGACGACAACGGCTGGTTCGGTGGCAACGGCAACGGCTGGGAGGAGCAGCCCTACTGGTTTCGCGGCTTCTACCCGCTGGCAGTGCTCACCGGCGACAAGCGATGCCTCAAACTGGCGGAGCGGTGGATCGAGGCCGTGCTGACAAGCCAGCAGGACGACGGCTACTTCGGCCCGTCCTGCTGCAAGCGCATCAAGGACAAGAAGGGCGGGTTCGTCTGTGACCTCTGGCCGCACATGATTATGCTCGACGCCGTCATCCTGCATTACGAGGCCACCGGCGACGACCGTGTGATCCCGTTCATGGAGAAGTTCTTCCAGTTCTGCCGCAGCCTGCCAGACGAGGAGTTCATCCCCCCGACCTCCTGGGGGAGCGATTTCTCGGAACATTTCGACGACTGGCGCGTGGGTATCCAGGGGCCGCGAGCCGGCGACATGATCCCTCACCTGCACTGGCTCTACAACCATACAGGCGCGGCGTGGCTGCTCGACCTGGCCGGGCGGTTCTTCACCCGTATCAGTCCCCCCGGGGACGAATGGCTTGACCACCACGTGGTCAATTTCACCCAGCGCTTCGCCTATGGCGGGCTGTATTTCGCCCAATCGCGGAGCGACTGGCACTTGGCGCAGACCGAGTATTGGTATGCGCAGCACATGGGCACGTGGGGCCAGCATCCGCGCGGCATCTTCGGCGCCGACGAGTTGATCCGGCCCGGCAAGACCGACCCACGCCAGGCCGTCGAGACCTGCGCCATGGTCGAGTTCGCCAAGAACTTCTACCTCCTGGGACGAATCACCGGCGATTGCCTCTACGCCGATCGGTGCGAAGACGTGATGCTGAACCACTTTCCTGCCTCGCAGACGCCCGACCTGAAGGGCCTGCATTATTTGACTGCATCCAATCAGGTGCAGCTCGACGAGAGCGGCAAGCACGACCACGCCAACAGGTGTCAGCAACTCTCATACTCGCCGCACGAGGTCTATCGATGCTGTCAGCACAACGTCGCCATGGGCTGGCCGTGGTATGTGCAAAACCTGTGGCAGGCGACGGCTGACGACGGCTTGGCTGCGTGGCTCTATGCCGCCTGCGAAGTCACCGCCAAAGTCGGGAGCGGCACCGATGTAACGCTAAAACAGGAAACAGACTACCCCTTCCGCGGGCGAGTGAAGATGACGCTGAGCACGCCCGAGACGGTCGATTTCCCGCTCTACCTCCGCGTGCCGCGGTGGTGCGAGGGACTTAACATCAAAGTCAATGGCGACGCGGTGGACGTTTCGGCAAGGCCGGGCTCGTATGTGCGCGTCCAGCGCCAGTGGGCAGACGGCGACGTGGTGGAGATCGAGATGCCGATGTCAGTCTCACTGACAACCTGGCCGCGGACCGGTGCGGTGACCGTGGACCGCGGGCCGCTGAGCTACTCGGTCAAAATCGACGAAGAGTGGAAAAGCTCCGGCGGCGACGATGAATGGCCCGAATGGGAGGTCTATCCTGCCTCGCCGTGGAACTACGGCCTGTCAATCGACCCCGAGCAGAAGTGCTTCGACGTGCTCGAGAAAGGGCCAGCTTCCGACCAGCCATGGACGCCGGACGCCGCTCCGATTGAAATCACAGCCCGAGCCAGGCGCATCCACAACTGGCAACTGGGCGATGACCTGACTGTGCCACCACTCCAGGTCAGCCCTATCAGGTGCGATGCGCCAGACGAGACAATCACCATGATTCCGCTTGGCTGCGCGCGGCTGCGCCTGGCCTGCCTGCCCGTGACCGGCGACAGCACCGAGGCCCGCCCGTGGACGGTGGCAGACTGATGGCCGAGCCGAAGCCAATACTCGAGCGGGTCAAGCTGCCGCTGGAAACGATCGACCAACTCCACGAATTTGTCCGCTCTCGTCTTCCGCGCTTCCGCCCGCCGACTGATGCGGCAAAATGGACGCGGGAAGCTGCCCGGCTTCGCCGCGAAGCACTGCGCAAAATCTATCTGCGCGGCTGGCCCGGGGAATTAATCAAGCGCAAGCCGCCGGTCGTCTGGGGCGAAGTGCTCCACCCGGACCCGTCATACGTAATCCGCAAACTGCGGTATGAAATCTACCCTGATTATTGGGTTCCCGCCTTGTTATACGAGCCGACAGAACTGCGTGGGCGCGTGCCTGCTGTGCTGAATCCCAACGGGCACCATCCGGGCGGTAAGGCGACGACGTATAAACAGGCCAGATGCATCAACCTCGCGCGCCGCGGCATGTTGGCGCTCAACTTTGAGTTCATCGGAATGGGTGAACTGGGGGGCGACCGCGACCACGACCGCCTCGCCTTCCTCGACGTGACGGGCATGGCGAGCGTCGGATTCTTCTATCTGGCGATGAGCAAGGGGTTAGACATCCTCCTGGAACATCCCCACGCCGACAGGAAGCGCGTCGCCATGACCGGACTCTCAGGCGGCGGCTGGCAGACCATCGGCCTCTCGGCGCTTGACACGCGCATCAAGCTCTGCGTGCCTGTCGCCGGCTACACCTCCGTGCGGGTGCGGACACGCCGCCTGGCCGACCTCGGCGACCTCGAACAGCTGCCGCCAGACCTGACAACCGTGCTCGGCTTCCAGGATATGACGGCGATGCTGGCACCGAGGCCGACACTCCAAATCCTGAACGAAAAGGACGACTGCTGCTTTCGGCCTGACCTTTCGAAGCTCGTAATCTACGACATGATACGTCCGACATATCGCGCCTACGGAGCAAGTGAGAACTTCGAGTTTCACAATAACACCGACCCCGGCATCCACAACTACGAGGCCGACAACCGCTCGCAGTTATACCGTTTTCTTGCCAAGCATTTCGACCTTGACATCCCGCTCGACGACATGCACCACGAAAACGAGATACTTACCGAGCCGGAACTTAATGTCGGCCTCCTGCCCGGGCAGTTGTCCACGATGGCTGTGGCTCGTGCCCGCGCCTATCGTATGGCCGCGGAGCTGCGCACCCCCGGCACCAAGGCAGAGAAAGCGAAACTGAGGCGGAAGGTAGCCGAGGTTATCCGGCTGCCGTCGTACAAGTTGCGTGCGATACGGCAGGGGCGGTCCGGCCGCGCTGAACTGTTCCGGCTGAAAGTCGGGCCGTGGACGTTACCTGCGGCGCGGTTCGAGAAATCCGACGCCAGGCGCGTGGAATTTGTGCTTTCCGACAACGCAGATGCCGCCGCGACACGGGTAGAGTCAGTCAAACATGGGCGTGTGATAGTAGTTGACGTTTTTGGCGTCGGCCGCTGTCGTTGTCTGGGGCGGGAGCAAACCCTCATCAACACATGCGGCGAACGGGCTATCGGCGTCCAGACAGCGCAAATCCTGGCGGCAGTGCGCTTCGCGCTGCGTGGTAGCGGGGCGAAAAAAGTTCACATCACAGGCCTGGGTATGCGGAGCGGGTTCGCCGCCTTGGTGGCGGCGGCGCTCGAGCCGCAGCATTTTGAGAGCGTCCTGCTTGCCGAAACAACGGCTTCGCTCTGCTACCTTTTCGACACGCCACCAACATACGAGCAGGTGCAATCAATTTTGTGTCCTGACTTTCTGGAGGTGGCGGACGTGCCACAACTGATATCGCTGCTGGACGGCGTAAAATACATAACGCAGTTCCGTGCAGTACGGCCTATTACATGAGGAGGAAAGCAACCGTGCATACCATCGAAACCGATCGCCCTGTGCTGGAGGCCGAAGACGGCCTGATGCTTGGGAACGGCGACTTGTCAGTCAGCATTTACCAACGGTCCGAACATCTCGTCTGGCGGTTCGGCAAGAACGACGTGTGGGACCGGCGGCTCAACCTGAACGAGGACTCCGAGCCGGCGCACATCGACGAAATCGCCCGCGGGATTCGCGACGAGGGATGGGTCAGCCACGGCTACCGCGAGGGCCAAGGCGAGGCCATGAGAGGCGCTTCCGACCCCAAGCGAATGAAGGAAATCTGCGACGTCTGCCCCTCGTATGCCAAATCCTCTTATCCCTGTCCGAAGCCCGTTGGTGAACTGTGGATGCACCTGCCCATCGACAAACACAATCTCAAAATACACCAGAAGTTGACGCTCGAAACAGGCGAAACCGAGATTACCTGCACCTGGACTAACGGCGGCAGTATTTCTCTGCTGTGCTTTGTCCATCCCAAAACGAACGTGCTGGTGGTGCGGTGGCAGGTCAGGGATTGGAACAGCCAAACTGCCATGGGCCATCAGGTGCCGGTGTGGTTTTCGCTGCTCCGCTGGGCCGACCCACCGATTGAACACTTTCGCTTCGGGCTGTTCACCCGCGCTCGCAACCCATACATCGAGCATCCGGACGACCCCGACAAGTGTCCGCCACTGCCGCCCCCGACGACCAGACAGATTGCTGGCCATTGGGCCATCGAACAGACTTTCTATCCGGACCTGGAGTTCACCGACGGTTTTCGATATGCGATGATGCCGTTC
>JAUWIN010000036.1 GCA_030605345.1 Candidatus Brocadiia bacterium | reverse complement strand
GCCTGCGCGGGCCCCGCGTGGGCCAGCGCAACCTGGAGGAAATCGGCGTTGAACCGGGCAAGGCGGAGTTCCTGGCGCGGCTGGCGGGCGGCAGTCTTGGCCGGGCGTTTGAGATGGCCACGGGAGATGGGCTGCCCGAACTGAGGCGGGCCCTGATGAGCCTGCTGACCCGGCTTACCGAATCAAACGTGTTCGAATCCGCCTCCAAATTCTCCGAAATGGTACGGCAACTGGCGGCGCCGCGCGCCGAAGCGGGGCAGCGAAGCATCCGTGCGGAATCACGGTCCGTGACGGAATGGCTGCTGGACCTCGCAGTGCTGTTCTACCGCGATGTCGCCGTGCGGCAACTCGGCGTCGGGGACGACCGCCTCTCCAACCCTGACCTGACGAAACTCATCGACGAAGAAACCCCGATTAGCCGGCGCCGGATTCGCGCCATCCTTGATAAAATAGAAGAAGCGAAGACCCTGACGCGGTCCAACGTCGATATCGACACCATAGCACTTGACACCCTGTCGAGTATAGCGACCTACAGGTCGGAACTGGCCGCGTGACAGCAGCGGATGGAAAACCCCGGAGGCGCATGATGAAATACACCGTACTCGCCCGCTACAGCGCTATGCGCACGATAGGGACGTTCTCCACCACAATCAAGAACCTGCGGTTTGGACACAAGTGCATCCTGCGGACCGGTCGTGGGACCGAATGGGGAGAGGTAACATCGGACTTGCAGCCATCCGACACCGCGTCCGCCGCCCACCCTGACGGCATCATCCTCCGCCGCGCCGCCACGGATGACTACGAGCGGCGTCGTCAGATCGACGACATTGAGCAGCCCAAGGAGTTCGACTTCTGCGCTGACAAGATCGCGGCCCGCAACCTCCCCATGCGCCTGGCCAGCGTGGAGCACATATTTGGCGGCGAGAAGATAATCTTCTACTTCCTCGCCGACGGCCGAGTCGATTTCAGGCAACTGGTGAAGGACCTGGCGGCTGAATACCGAACCCGCATCGAGATGCGCCAAATCGGCGCTCGGGACGAGGCCCGCCTGCTCACCGAATATGGACATTGCGGGCGCGAACTCTGCTGCCGGACTTTCATCAGGGAACTGGAGCCCGTCACCATGCGGATGGCAAAACTCCAGAAAACGACTCTGGACCCGGCGAAAATATCCGGCCGGTGCGGGCGCCTGATGTGCTGCCTCCGGTTCGAAGACGAAACTTACGCCGAACTGAGGAAAAATCTGCCCCAAAAAGGCTCCAGAGTCCGCCTCAAACAAGGCGTGGGCGAGGTCATCTCCAGCGAAATCCTGGCGCAAACCCTCACCGTAGAACTCTCCGACAAGAAGACTACCACCGTCGGCCTCTCGGAGGTGCTGGAGACGCTCCCAGAAGAAAAATCTCAGAAACCCGAAACACAGCAGGACAGCCGAGGCTCCGGGCGCAACAAAGCGCGGAACGGCCGGAAACGGCCACAGAAAACCGCAACAACCCCAGACGAAACACAGCAAGAACAGAAGAAACACCGCCAACAAACCGACACCGGGCCAGGACAAAACCAACGGCGCGAACACGAAACCACGCAACAACAGCTTGACGCGCCCCCCCAGGACGTGCACGACGAGCTGGCCCCGCAAGAGTGGTGGGAAGAGCCCGATAACGGGGAGGAATGAGCTTGCCGGCGGCCAGTTTCTACGTGACCACCCCCATCTATTACGTGAACGACTTTCCACATATTGGCCACTCCTACACCACCATCGCCGCGGACGTGCTTGCCCGATACCACCGCCTGCGCGGAGCGGACGTCCATTTTCTCACCGGTACCGACGAACACGGAGTCAAGATATACCGTGCCGCCCAGGCCAGCGGCGAAACCCCCATCCAACTCGCAGACCGCGTCGTCGAGCGCTCAAAGCTGCTCTGGCAGCGGCTGGAGATCACCAATGACGACTTCATCCGCACCACCCAACAGCGTCACCAGCGCGTGGTGCAGCTCGTCTTCCAGAAACTTCACGCCGCCGGCGCCCTGTGGCTGGGGGACTACTCCGGCTGGTATTGCGCCTCCTGCGAGAAATTCCTTGCGGAGAACGACCTCACCGAGGGCTGCTGCCCGGATTGCGGCACCAAGGCCGAAATGGCCGCGGAAAAAACCTACTTCTTCAAGATGTCCGCCTACCGCGAAAGACTCCTCAAGTTCCTCGACGAAAACCCCGGCTTCGTCCGGCCGCAGGCGCGGTTCAACGAAGTTTACAGCCGCGTGAAGGACGGACTCAACGATCTCAGCGCCACGCGGACCTCGCTCGAATGGGCTGTTCCGCTGCCCTTCGACCCCGCCCACAGAGCCTACGTGTGGATCGACGCACTGACTAATTACATCTCCGCGCTGGGATACCCCGACGGCGAGTTATACAGGAAATACTGGCCCGCAGACGTCCAACTCATCGGGAAAGATATCCTGTGGTTCCACGCCGTCATCTGGCCGTGTCTTTTGATGGCGCTCGACCTGCCTCTGCCGCGAACGCTTTTCGCGCACGGCTGGTGGACGAACCGCGGTGAGAAAATGAGCAAGTCAAAAGCCAACTTCGTCGATCCAGTCGCTGTGACCGAAAAGTACGGCGTGGACGCTTACAGATACTTCCTGCTCCGCGAAATGCCCTTCGGGCAGGACGGGGATTTCTCCGAGACAGCGCTCGTCCGACGGGTCAACAACGACCTGGCCAATGACCTGGGCAACCTGCTGCACCGGACACTCACCATGATCGAGAAATACTCCGGCGGAGCAGTTCCGGCGCCGGCGGAGGCCGACGCATCCGCGCAGGCGCTCCGGGCACTCGCCGCCGAGACAGTCGCAGAGGTCGACTCGCAGATAGCCGACGTGCAGTTCAGCCGCGCACTCGAGGCCGTCTGGCATCTCGTTGGCGTCGCCAACCGCTACGTCGAAACCAGTAAACCGTGGGTTCTCGCCAGCGCCGAAACGCGCCGTGCCGAATTGGATACCGTGCTATACTCGCTAACCGAGGTGCTTCGCATAGTCTCGCTCTTGCTCTACCCTTTTATGCCGACCAAGGCCGCGGCGATGCGCTCTCAACTGTCACTGGGGCCCCCGGAACCGCCGCTGGACGAGCGAGCGCAATGGGGCCGCTTCAAGCCCGGCACATCCATCGCCAAGGGCAAACCGCTGTTCCCGAAAATCGAGGAGTGAACTGATGCAGGGCAACGACCCGCTCGAGGAGCTAATCAAAAAAGACACTCGCTATCCTGCCGAGGCATACTATTTCGTGGCGGATGCTCTCGCTTATACCGTGAGACAGCTGGACGACTATCGCCACGTTACAGGCAAGGAACTGGCCTGCGGCGCTCGCGACCTGGCGCTCGATTGCTGGGGCGGGATGGCAAAACACGTCCTGGAGTCCTGGCGAATAAAGTCCACCGCCGACTTCGGCGAAATCGTCTTCAACATGGTGGACGCCGGCCTGATGGCCAAGGATGAAGCCGACACAAAGGACGACTTCCGGCAGGTATATACCTTCGCAGAAACATTTGACCGGCCCGGCCCGCCCGAACTCGACGAAAACGGCCACATCCGCCGGAACCTGCCCACCATCGAACAGCAAGAACAAATCACCTGGACGCCGCTTCTGGAGGAAACCAATTTCAACTGAACCTGGAGCAGCAAATGGATAGATTCAACCTGTTCAAAACCCTCAAACAAAACGAAGGCGGCAGCATGCTCCTGCTGGTGATGGACGGGCTGGGCGGACTGCCAAACAAGCCCGGTGGAAAGACGGAACTTGAGACCGCCAACACCCCGAACCTCGACGCACTGGCCGAAGAAGGCATCTGCGGCCTGCACACCCCCTGCGCTCGTGGCATCACACCCGGCAGCGGCCCGGCGCACCTCGCCCTGTTCGGCTATGACCCTTTCGAATACGACATAGGCCGCGGCGTGCTCGAAGCACTCGGCATCGACTTCAAACTGAGGCACGGCGACCTCGCCATCCGTGTCAATTTTTGCACCGTCGATGAGAACGGCATCGTGACCGACCGCCGGGCAGGACGAATCCCAACCGAACTCAACACCAAACTGTGCCAGAAACTGCGGCAGATCAAACTCCAAGATGTCGAACTGTTTGTCGAACCCGTCAAGGAGCACAGAGCCGCCGTGGTCTTGCGTGGGGACGACCTGCAGGGCGGGCTGAACGATTCCGACCCGCAGGCCGTCGGCCATCCACCGCTCGAGGTCAAGCCCTCCGCACCCGAAGCCGAGAAGACCGCGAAACTGTGCAACCAGTTCATCACCAGGGCGAAGGAAATCCTGAAAAACGAACGGCCGGCCAACATGGTCCTGCTGCGCGGGATCGCCCGCTTCGAAGTCCTGCCAAACTTTACCGAAGTCTTCGGGCCGACGGCCGCCGCCAGCGCAACGTAGCCGATGTAGCGCGGCCTCGCACGACTGGTCGGGATGGACGTCCTCGACGCCGGCGAGACACTCGAGGACGAGGTAAAGTGCCTCAGGGATAACCGCAACAAATACGACTTCTTCTACCTGCACATCAAAAAGACCGACAGTTACGGCGAGGACGGCAACTTCGACGGCAAGGTCCACGTCATTGAAGAGTCCGACAAGTTCCTGCCGCAGATTCGCAAGATAGGGTTCGACGTCATCGCCGTCAGCGGCGACCACTCCACGCCGGCGCTACTCAAAAGCCACAGTTGGCACCCCGTCCCTACCCTCCTGTGGAGCCCGGCATGTCGGCCCGACGACGTGACCAGTTTCGGCGAGCGCCCCTGTAACCACGGCGGGCTCGGCATCTTTCCGGCGCTCGACCTCATCCCGATGATGCTGGCTCATGCTGGCCGCCTCAAGAAATACGGCGCCTAGTTCGGTAGCCCGGTGCCTGGCACCGAGCGGAGCTGTAACCTGGGGGTTGGCAGGATGTTATGGCTTTACCAGTTCTTTTCCCCAAGAAACAGGAACAACGGGCCGGGATTTGTGCGGTGTTAGTACAGTGTTAGTGCGGTGTTAGATTCCGCTGAAGAGCGCGGTGCCGACGCGGACGAAGGTCGCTCCTTCCTCCACTGCGACCTCGTAGTCCTGCGTCATCCCCATCGAAAGATGCTTCATCTCGACGCCGGCCATGCCCAGCGTCTTAATCTCGGCGGCCAGCCGACGCAGCCGCACGAAAAGCGGCCGAACCTGCTCAGGGTCGTCCACCAGCGGCGGCATGGTCATCAGCCCGCGCACCTGAATGGCGGGGAACTTCGCCATGCTTCTCACCTGGTCGATGGCGACGGCCGCCGGCACGCCGTATTTGCTCTCCTCGCCGCTTACGTTCACCTCCACGAGCACGGGGACGGACCGTCCCTGCGCCGACGCTCTCTTGTTGAGTGCTTCCGCAAGGCGGACGCTGTCCACCGAATGGATCAGGTGAAACATCCTGACCGCGTCCTTTGCCTTGTTGGTCTGGAGGTGCCCGATCATGTGCCAGTTAATTTCCAGGTCGGCGAGTGCTTCTTGTTTTCGGGCCGCCTCCTGGATGCGGTTCTCGCCGATATCTGTTACCCCGGACTCGACCAGGGCGCGTGCGACGTCTGCTCCCACCGTTTTAGTGACTGCGACAAGGCGGACGGCAGACGGGTCGCGCTCTGCCCGCTCGCAGGCCACAGCGATACGCTGGCGGACCCGTTCAACGTTCTGTCGCAGTTTGCTGACGTTCATCGCAATATCAACCTGTGGCAGCTCGGATTCACTTTGTCTGCTCCCCTGTTTCGGTTCCTGGCAGGCGCGCCACAGCGACGAGCTTTTGGTTGGCTTTTGGCCTGATAAGCCTGACGCCCATGGTGTTCCGGCCGACGGGTCTTATGTCCGAGACTGTCGTCCTCACCATCATGCCGCCGGAGGTCATCATCATGATTTCATCGGTCTGCTCCACGCCCATCACTGCGACGACCTTCCCGTTTCGCTTGGTTGTTTTGATGTTCACGGTGCCCAATCCTCCGCGGCCTTGGCGGGAGTAGGAGGCAAATGAGGTGCGTTTGCCGTAGCCGCGTTCGCAGGCGGAGAGGAGGGCCATCTCGGCGGCTCTGGCCGACGGGATGCAGATGAGCCCCATCACCACGTCGCCCTTGCGGAGTCTGATGCCCCTGACGCCGCGGGTGGCCCGGCCCATCGACCGAACGTCGGTTTCGAGAAACTTGATGCACATGCCGTCGCGCGTGCACAGCATCACCTCGTCGGAGCCGCTGGTCAATTTGACACCGATCAACTGGTCGTTTTTGTCAAGGTTGATTGCTCTGATGCCGCCGCGCTGGGGCCGTCCGAAGGCGCTGAGGGCGGTCTTTTTCACTACCCCCTGCTTCGTCGCCATCATCAGGTTCCGGTGGTCGAACTTGCGGACCGGCACCATCGAGGTAATCTCCTCCCCCGGAGAAACATCGAGCAGGTTGACGATGGCCCTGCCGCGCGAGGTGCGGGAGAGCATGGGAACGTCGTAAACCTTCAGCCAGTGGACCTTACCTTTAGTGGTGAAGAACAGGATGTGGTCGTGGGTGCAGGCGGTGAACAGGTATTCGATGAAATCGCCTTCTTTGGTCTTGGCGCCGGTTATGCCGACGCCGCCGCGTGCCTGGGTGCGGTAGTCGCCCAGGGGCATCCGCTTGATGTAGCCGTCGTGGCTCACGGTCACCGCAACGTTCTGCTCCACAATCAGGTCTTCGACCTCGATTTCGGTGACGTCATCCGTTATTTCGGTGCGTCGGGCGTCTCCGTATTTATTCTTGAGGTCGAGCAGTTCTTCCTTGATGATACTCAGCACCCGCTTGTCGGATTCGAGGATTGCCTCGTATTCGTTTATTCCTTCGATAAGGCCGCGATATTCCTTCTCGATCTTCTTTCTCTCCAAGCTGGTCAGCCGCTGGAGCCGTATGTCGAGGATGGCTTGGGCCTGCACCTTGGTCAGGCCGAAACTGGACGTCAGGCCTTGGCGGGCGGTATCGACGTCACGCGAGTTCTTGATTAGCGCGATGACCTCGTCGATGCGGTTCAGCGCTATTTTGAGCCCTTCGAGGATATGTGCCCGCGCCTGGGCCTTTTTCAGCAGGAACTGTGTCCGCCTGCGGACGATGTCCTTGCGGTGGTCGCGGTAGGCGCGCATCAGGTCGAGCAGGGGCATTGTCTGCGGGCGGCCTTTGTAGAGCGCCACCAGCAGGATGCTGAAGGTAGTTTGCAGCGGCGTGTGCTTATAGAGCTGGTTGAGCGCGATGTTTTCGTCCTGGCCGCGTTTCAGCTGGATGACCAGGCGCTGGCCGGTGCGGTCGCTCTCGTCACGGATGTCCGCGATGCCTGATATCCGGCCACTGTCCACGGCGCTGGCTATCTTCTCCTTGATGCTGGTGCGGGTGAGTTGATATGGTATTTGGGTGACGACGATGTTTTTCCGGTCGGCGCTGCGGTCTTCCACAAATGCTTTCGCCCTGACGATGACGTTTCCGCGACCGGTCGCATACGCCTTGCGGAGTTGGGCCTTGCCGCAGATGATAGCCCCGTCGGGGAAGTCGGGCCCCTTGATGTGCTCCATCACCCCGGACAGGTCGAGGTCGGGGTTGTCTATCAGTGCGAGCAGTGCGGCGGCCACCTCGCTGATGTTGTGCGGCGGGATGCTGGTTGACATCCCTACGGCGATGCCGGAGGAGCCGTTGCACAGCAGGTTAGGGAACTTGGACGGCAGGACCGTAGGTTCCTTCTGCGTCTCCTCGTAGTTAGGGACATAATCCACCGTGTCCTTCTCGAGGTCGGCCAGCATCTCCATCGTGGGATAAGCCATGCGGGCTTCGGTGTATCTGTCTGCGGCGGGTGGGTCGCCGTCCAGCGAGCCGAAGTTCCCCTGCCCGTTCACCAGCGGATAGCGGCAGCTGAAGTTCTGTGCCATTCGCACAAGGGTCTGATAGACCGCCTGTGTGCCGTGCGGGTGGTAGTTTCCGCAGGTGTCACCGCAGATCTTCGCGCATTTCCGGTGCTTGGACCGGGGCCCCAGCTCGAGGTCGTTCAGGGTGACAAGGATGCGCCGCTGCGAAGGCTTCAACCCGTCCTCCGCACGCGGCAGAGCACGCGAAATCAGCGTGCTCATGGCATAGCGAAGGTAGGAATCCTTCAGGTCGTCCTCGATGCGGACGTCGCGAATCTGTTCCTCGGAGACAGCTTTATCCATGTTCTAAACCCGGTGCGGAATGGTCACTCACCGAACGGCAGGAATTATATCACACCACCTATCTTCACTCAATACAAATAGGCTTGTGGATCGGCCGGCTGCGGCCACCTTCAGCATGAACTTTCAGTGTGAACTCCTTGGTGAAAACAAGCATCTTATAGTCGGACAGGACCGCCAGCCCCGGAACCTTCAACAGCGCCTCGCCCAGGCTGAAAAGGGCCGATGTCACAGCGTGCGGCGCACGCCACCACCCCCTTGCCATAAACAGCCAGCCGGGCTGAAACAAGAGGGGCTTCTTCGCGGCCAGGCACAAGCCCGACCTTCTGAAATGCTCCAGAGCCGCACGGACCGACATGCGCAGCGGACGCCTCAAACCAGGGCACACGTGGAACGGCTCCATCGTCACCAGCAGCCCGCCGGGTTTGAGCACGCGTGTGAACTGTTCGGTTATTGCGTCCAACTTCTCCGGCGTGTCGCAGACGCATGACAGCGCGCCGACGGAAACGACCGCATCAAAAGTTTCGGGCGGGAAGTCCAGCGACAGTGCATCGACGGGCACGTATGACACACGCGGGTGTGGGTTCGCCTTCTGCGCCGCCTCGACCATGCAGGGCAGGTCTATGCCCACGACCTGGGCGCCGTTTCGTGCCAGGTGGACCGACAGCCTGCCGGTGCCGCAGCAGAAATCGAGCACCTTTCCGGAGTGCTCGCCGAGGGCGTCATCCAGCAGTCTCTTCTGCCGGGCGTCGGCCAGGCGGTCGTAATCCTCGTTGCTCCACATGACCGACGTAAGCCCGGCCCGCCGCGAACGGTCCTTCCAGTAATCGAGGTATCCCGCGTCCCGCGGCCCTTTGACGGGCCTCAGCGAATGGGGCGCCGCGGGCGCCAATTTGTTTCCAAGCCATTCAGCAGCACCCTGAACCGGCGCCACGAGCAGGGGCAGCGGGTCTTTCCGGCCGCCCCAGCAGAGCACGTCGGCCCGGCGCAATTCACCAACCCAGCGTAAGGGCGATACCCAGCCTGACCCCAGCAGGTCGCGATAGGGGTCCATCCACCGCACGACTGTTTTGTCTTCGAGTTCCGCTGTGGCGCCGACCGAACCGTTCGCCAGGTATTCATAGGCTGTCAGCGGAAGGTTGACGCCGGATGCCGCGGCGATGCTGCAAAAGACCGTCGCACGCGGGTTGAGTTCAATCAGCTTCAGGCGGCCATCGCGCCGGTCACGTTTAAACTCCACCTCAGCGATGCCGTGATAGCCGATTGAAGTCAGCAGGTGTGTGGCCAACTCGACGGCCTCGTCTGCATTCGCGCAACTTTCGCCGCAAGTGCACGTCCCGCATCTGGCAGGGGTCTGGCGTATCTTTCGGCCGGCGAAGTGAACGGAGACCCGCCCCCCGGCAACGTGCAGCACAACGGTCACCAGGTCTGTAATGCGGCCGGGAACGTGCTCCTGCACCACGACCGGTATCTTTGCTTCGCCGCACCGGTCGAGCGCCCGCCTGAGTTCGCTCGACGAGTGTGCCTCGAACGCCTTGACCCCGAACTTCCGCATGAAAGGCTCCACCAGCACACTGTCTCCGTGGGCAAGGTATTTTGAGACGGGCTTCACTACGCACGGTGTGGGGATACGCTCCAGTTGTTCCGCCGGGGCGCCTGTCCAGAGGGCGGTCTTCGGTGCATTCACACCGGCCGCCGAGGCAGCAGCGTATGTCCGGTCGTGCCGGTTGCAGACCTCCATTAGCTGCTGCTCAAGAAAGTCGCCCACGTAATGTTGGGACAGGCGCTGGCTGTGCCTCGACGCCAGCATCACTGCAAAATCGTGCAGCATAAAAAGCACCGGCTTCCGGCCGTGTCCGACGCCGCCTTCGTTCTGGAGTTCGTCGCCGATCTCGACCAGCCGGCCAATCACGGCCCGCCCGCCCTTCTCCGGGGGCGGGACACGAAACGACCGCGCGCAGTAGCGCGAGACAGCATTCGCGTTCAGCCGGCTCGACGCGGCAACGACAACCGCGACCCCCGCCTCGCCCAGACACCGCAACACGGCGTTGTCAGGCGAGCCGTTGCCCGGGTACAAAACGGCAAATGGCTTTGTCGGTCCACTCAACAGGTTTCTCCTCAGGCGGTCAGCAATTATAGAGCGCTCCTGATAGTTGTTCAACGCGTCCGGTTGGTAGGCTTGACTTTCGGCACCACGACTTTATACTTTCCCAGCGGTGTCCTCAGGCGGTTGCAGGTACACGATGTCCCGGCCTATCTCTGTAATCCCGACCATTCCGCCAAATGGGCACACAGGTAAGGAGGTTGGACGCATGGGCAAAGCAGTAAAATTCACGACAACCCTGGCGCCGGTCAAGCGGTGGGACAAGGGTGCTCCGAAGATCAGCTCGCCGCGGATTTTCGGCGCTCGCCCCGGTTCGCCGTTCTTCTTTCCCGTGCCGACAACCGGCAGGCGCCCGCTCGCGTTCTCGGCGAAGGGCCTGCCCAGGGGGCTGGCCATCGACCCAAACTCCGGCATCATCACCGGATCAGTTCCGAAGAAGATGACGCGCCGGGCGACGGTCATCGTTCGTAACCGCTACGGGACTGACGAGCGAGGATTGCACATCGTCATTGGCGACCGCATCGCGCTCACCCCGCCTCTTGGATGGAACAGTTGGAACGTCTGGGCTTGCGGCATCGACGACGAGAAGGTTCGAAGCTGCGCCGACGTGATGGTATCGTCCGGGCTGGCGGCGCACGGGTTCAGTTATGTGAACATCGACGACGGCTGGCAGGGAAAACGGTCACGCTCGACCAAAGCCCTTCAGCCCAAGAAAAAGTTTCCGGACATGAAGGCGCTGTGCGACTACGTTCACTCGCTCGGCCTCCGCTTCGGGGTCTATTCCACCCCGTGGGTCAAGTCCTACGGCGCGTGCGGCGGCGGTTCGACAGGGAAGTGCGCTCGTATCTCCCAGACCGGCGGCTCTAAAGAGCGCGGCTGGTACTTCGGAGACACACCCCGCCAGCGGGAAGATGCAAAACAGTGGGCCGAGTGGGACGTCGATTACCTGAAATACGATTGGGGGCCATGGGAGGTCCGCGACGTCAAGGCAATGGCCGACGCCCTGAAGAGCTCAGGCCGCGACATTGTGTATAGTCTCTCGAACTCCGCACCGTTCGATAAGGCTGGCGCTTGGGCTCGGCTGGCTAATTGCTGGCGGACCACGGGCGACATCAACGACACCTGGACAAGCGTCAGCAGCATCGGCTTCAGCCAGGACAAGTGGACACCATACGGCGGCCCAGGGCACTGGAACGACCCCGACATGCTGGTCGTGGGCCAGCTCGGCTGGGGCAAGCCCCGCAAGAACCGCCTGACGAAAGACGAACAGATTACTCACATTACCCTATGGGCGCTGCTGGCCGCGCCGATGCTGCTGGGTTGTGACCTTACGCAACTCGACGACTTCACCCTGCGCTTGATGTGTAACGATGAAATGCTGGCCGTCGACCAGGACCCACTGGGGCGTCAGGCCCACTGCGTGCGGCAAACTCGGGAAACTGACCGCCAGGGACAGACGACCGCCCACCACGCGGTGTATGAGCGGAGGCTCAGCGACGGCGATCTTGCGGTGGGCCTGTTCAACCTGGGCCGGTCGCCCGCGGTCATCGAGACCACCTGGGCCGAACTCCGAGTCCAAGGCAGC
Source organism: Candidatus Brocadiia bacterium (assembly GCA_030605345.1). Classification (GTDB taxonomy): domain Bacteria; phylum Planctomycetota; class PUPC01; order PUPC01; family PUPC01; genus JAUWIN01. The sequence continues at coordinate 8,597 of JAUWIN010000036.1, read as the reverse complement.
CGCAAAGTCCGCGACATCTGGGCCAACAAGGACCTGGGCAGGTTCAGCAGGAAGTTTTCAATCGGGGTGCCGGCGCACGGAGCGCAGTTCGTGCGTATCAGCAAGTAGAAACAGAGCTGTTAGGGGTATGCGGTATGAACTGTCTCGACCATGTTCACTCTTTGGCGAAACGGAACCGCAGACGAATTGCGCTGCCCGAGCCGGCCGACCTGCGCGTCATCGAGGCCGCGGAAAGGCTCACCAGACTTGGCCTCGCCGAACCGGTACTGGTGGGGCCGCCCCAGCATATACGCAAGGCGGCAAAGGATGCCGGCCTGCGGGTTCCCGACGTCGAAATTGTCGATCCGACCGCTGACGAGAAGCTGGATGCGTACGTCGAGCGGCTGGTCGAACTGCGCGCCGGCAAGGGCATGACCAGCACAAAGGCCAGCGAGCTGCTGCGTTCGCCGATTTACTTCGCCGCCATGATGGTGGACAGAGGCGACGCTGACGGGGTCGTAGCCGGCTGCATCACAGCGACCGCCGAGGTGGTGCGGACGTGCATCCGTGTTATCCGCCCTGCCGAGGGCATGTCGACGGTATCGAGCTGCTCAATTATCGTCCCCGCCGGCCATCAGGTTGGCGAGGAGGATACGCTGATCTTTGCCGATACCGGCGTGGTACCAGACCCTACATCGGAGCAACTCGCCGAGATAGCGGTCTCAACGGCAGGGACATATCAGGCCTTGTTCGACACAGAGCCGCGGGTAGCAATGATTTCGTTTTCCACGAAAAGCAGCGCCTCGCATCCGCTTATCCAAAAGGTCAAGCGGGCGGTGTATATTGCGAAAAGGCTCGAACCGAATTTGTCCATAGACGGCGAGTTGCAAGTGGATGCGGCACTGATACCGGAGGTCGCCCGCCGTAAGGTAAACCAGAGCGACGTGGCGGGCCGTGCAAACATCCTGGTCTTCCCGAACCTCGACGCAGGGAACGCGGCATATAAACTGGCCGAGCGGCTGGGCGGGGCTCGGGCACTCGGGCCACTGCTCCAGGGGCTCCGCAAGCCTGCCAGCGACCTTTCGCGCGGATGTTCGTCCCGAGACATTGTGGACGCCGCCGCAATCGTCGGCGTTCAGGCGGCGAAGTAACCGATAACGCACCTCCGCCACATCACAGAACCCGCCAGAGCGCACCCGCCGAAATGGGTTTGGTAAGGGTGTGGCTGCCATGTTATCATCTTGAGGTCGTCACGGAGGACATCAAAGGATGCTCATTACGGAAAAGGCGCACGCCCGCGCCGGCCTGGTTGGCAACCCTTCTGACGGCTACTACGGTAAGACCATAGCGTTCATACTGAAGGACTTTACTGCCGAGGTAACGATGTTCCAGACGCCGGAGCTGGAGATCGTCCCCGGCCAGCAGGATACCCCCAAATACGACTCGCTGGCAGAGCTGACCGAGGACGTTGACCTGAACGGGTACTACGGCGGGGTGCGCCTGATCAAGGCGACTATCAGTCGGTTTGCCCGGACGTTTCTTCGTGATTGCGCTACCAAAGACCTCCCGAACTTCACCATCCGCTACGTCACGAACATCCCCCGCCAGGTCGGGCTGGCGGGGTCCAGCGCCATCATCGCCGCAACCACCAGCGCCCTGTGCCGTTTCTACAACGTCGAAATCGACAAGGAACTCAGGCCCACGTTCATCCTCGAGGTGGAGACCAAGGAACTGGACCTCACCGCCGGGCTGCAGGACCGCGTGGTCCAGGTTTACGAGGGAGCGGTTTACATGAATTTTGACCGCCGCCTGATGGACGAGACCGGGCACGGTCGATATGAGCCGCTCGACACGGCGCTGCTCCCGCCGCTGTTCGTCGCATATCGCACAGACATCGCCAGACTGAGCAGCATCACACACTCCGACCTGCGCGAGCGGTTCAAGATGGGCGACCCGGTCGTCCTCAACGCCATGGTGGAATGCGCCCGCCTGGCGGAGCGGACCCGTGACCGCCTGCTGGCGGGGGAAGGAGCAAGAATCGGCGAACTGCTCGACCGAAACTTCGACCTGCGCCGCTCGATGTGCCAAATCGACCCCATCAACCTCAAACTGATTGAGATCGGCCGCAAATACGGCGCACACCCAAAATTTTCCGGCTCCGGCGGCGCAATCGTCGGGCTTTACCCAGGCGACGAAGCATACGCCGCGATGGCCGCCGAACTGAACACGCTCAACTGCGAAGTCATCAGGCCGAAATTCTAGGTATATATGGGACAGGTAAACAACGACCACTCCGACGCACCCGTCCTCGTCGGCAGCAGCACCACAATGGCCGAACTGTCGCGGCTGATACAGACCGCCGCAGAGTCGGACATCACCGTCCTCATAAGCGGCGAGAGCGGCACCGGGAAAACACTCGCTGCACGCCGAATCCACTTCCTCTCAGGGCGCTGCAACGGGCCGTTCGTTCAGACCAACTGTGCCAGCCTAACCGAGACGCTGCTCGACTCGGAGCTGTTCGGCCACGAGCAGGGCTCGTTCACAGGTGCTCACCGCCAGCACGCCGGCAGGTTCGAACTCGCCAATACCGGCACACTTTTCCTCGACGAGATCGAGGAACTGAGCCGCCGCGCTCAGGCCAAACTACTGAACGTAATCGAAGAACGGACCCTCACACGGGTCGGTGGAGAGGCCGAAGTCCGAACGAACGTCAGGCTGATTGTGGCGGCAAATCGCCCTCTCCAGCCGCTGGTGAAGGACAACAAGTTCAGGCGCGACCTGTTCTTCCGTCTGGCCGAACTTGCCATCACCATGCCCCCTCTTCGTGAGCGGCGCGAGGACATCCCCGAACTCATCCGCCACTTCATATCTCGGTTCAACCGGGAACTGGGGAAGAACATTCACCGCGTTGCAGATGCGGCGATGGCACAACTCATAGGCTACAACTGGCCCGGCAACGTCCGCGAGCTTCGCAACGTGATAAAGGGCGGGATGGCCACCGCAGCCCACGACGCCGTGTGGATCGAAGACCTCCCGCTTACCGTAGAGATGAACACACAGGACAGCCGAGCCGCGTCAGCCGGTTTGTCAACTCTTGAAGCCGCCAAAGGCGCACACATCGAAAAGGTCCTGCTGGCGGTCAACTGGAAGAAGGTCGATGCCGCAAGGATTCTGGGCATAACACGGGCGACTCTTAACCGCAAAATAGGCAGACACAAACTCGTCAAACCGGGCAGAAAGTAGGCCGCCCCCAAGTCAATAGTATCGCAACGATACGTTTCCGAGAATGAGCCGGACAAGTCGCAAAACTGCTGGCGCTGGCGGAACTTACAACGCTGTTGCCAGCCCTATCGTATCACCTTGATACATTTTAGCATGCGGCTCATCGAACGGGAACGCCCGGATTCTCTGCCATCCTGAAGATGTATCCCCTGCTAAGTGCGGTAGTGACGGCACTTACTGCGCCCGTTTTCACAAATCCTTCGCTGCCCGGCATGATGTTTGCTCTGCCTCTGCTCAATAGTGAGGATTTCAATGGGCGGAACCCTAAAAAGGAGTGTCGATAGTTGTGCTGCGTCCTTTTCCGCGCGTGCGGCCGCCTGCCGCGGCGCCATTCCGCCCTGTGCTGCGGCAGGCGGGCCCCGCCCGGCCCCACCGGTGGGCGGGCAGTGAGGAGCGATTGACCCCGCAAGGAGGAATCGACATGAGTGCCAGATTTTCACATACCCGGTAGAACGGGTTTTCATTTTGCAAGGTAGTGGTGGCCCTCGGCGTAATGATCATACTTCTCGGGGTGGTGGCGCAAGGCATGGTGTGGGTCAAATCGCAGGCCGAGAAGACCATGCTGGTGAACCGTGCGAGCCAACTGGGCACCGCTCTGGAACTGTATTATCAGGACCACAGAGGGTTCCCCAGCTCGTGCTCGCCGCACTTAGAAGACGCCCTCGCGCCATACGTCGCGGGCGCGGAACTCCTCACCGACGCTGGTGACCCGGCCGCCGGCGCAGGACCACTCAACAAGTCCTACGTGCAACCTGTTCCTGACTACCCAAACTCTTACGTCCTGGCGCTCCCCTCCCAGTACGACGGCGCCTGCTCGGCGGTGCTTTTCGCTGACACCACCGTCGAGATAGTGCAAGAGTTGCCGGTGTTTTACAATGGCGGAGTGGTGGAGCCCGGCACCACCGCTACTGGGGGGAGGCTCAGCTTTGCGACTGGCAGCACTATTGAGCTCTCGGAAGGTTCGACCGCGACCATTGTCCAGTCATTTGTAGCCTCGGACGGCACGCCGTTCCAGGTCGTCAAGATGCCCAAGGGCGAGCCGGGTTTTGCCACGGCAATCGCCGCTCAGGCCGACATCATACAGCTCGCCTCGGACGCGGGTATTATGTTCCTCAGGGACGGGGGAGCCAACGCCGAAGTCCTTCCGAACGGAGATGAAGACCACATGAAAGTCTCGACGCACGCAGGCGAAGTTCGGGTGTGGGGCGAAGCAATCGAACGTGGGCAAGCAGAGACCACCCATGACGACGATGGCGGAGATGGAGATGATGCCACCGGCCAGCTGCTGGACGGACAGATCAACCTCAACCCGAGCGACAACAGCACGTTTGAGTTCATTCTCCAAAAGCCCGATGGAACCACCATCACCAGGGACGACCTGCACGCTTCGAACGGGCAACTCGAATATACCGGACACGCCACGACGTTGACGCTGCGGTTTAAACCGACGGGCAACTGCAATCAGAATTATCTCACAATCGACCGCACAGTGTACCCGCTGGACAACGGCCGGGTTTACACAATCACTGCCACCAACATGACACTACACCTTTATAACAAAAACAAAGACGGCAAAGGCAGCGCCATGGGGCACTGGTGGCTGGACCAAATCTCTGCCACCGAAGTACACATCACCAGTGCCTCTGCCGGCAGCGATCCCGTGCCCAACTATCCGGACGACCCTGCTAACGACACTGATGAAAGTGGCGATAATACTGCTGATGGCGTGGATGACGATGAAACCTCCAACGACCTAATCCACGGGCGTATCTGCCGCACGCTATGCCGCGGCATCCCGGTGCTAAAAGGCCGGTGGATCAAAGTAAGGGCACGCAGATAAGCCGGCGGCAAGCAGGCACCCAAGCACGGGCGGAAAACAAAGTGGGGCAAAAACACGCGCTGAAACTGCGGGAACTCCGCCGAATCCGAGTCCGCTTCGTCATAATCCTGGCCGGCATGGCCGCCGTCACCGGCATGATCCTCGCCTATCTCGGCATCAGGCTCTTCGTCCTTCGTGAAACAATCCAATACCTGGACTTCTTCAGCCTGTGTTTCTACGGGTTTGCCAGCCTGGCCATGACGCTGGCCCAGGTCGCCTTCCTTCGGCACCTGACGGCGGGCGCGGGACGCAGGATCGACGAACTGACATACACCGACGAACTCACCGGCCTTGGCAACAGGAGGCACATGGCCAAGTTTCTGTCCGAGGAACTTCGTGAGGCACAGCTTTCCAGGAACCCGCTTTCCGTGATATTAGTTGACCTGGATGACTTCAAGAAAATCAACGACACGCACGGCCACAAGGCGGGCGACCTGGCACTCCGCGCCGGCGCCCGCGCCCTCAACAGGACCGTCCGCCAGGTGGATTTTGTGGGCAGGCCGGGCGGAGATGAATTTGTGCTCATCCTGCCCGATACCGACAGCCAGTGCGCCAGCCTCGTGGCGCACAGGATCGCCGAGCGGCTCGGCAGCATCTCACTCAACCCTGGCTCTGCTGATGCCCGCATGATAAACGGTTTCAGCGCCAGCATCGGGATCAGCTCATACCCGGCCAACGCCAACACCCGCGAGGGCCTGGTGGAAGACGCAGACCGCACAATGTACGCCGCCAAAAACTCCGGCAAAGGCAGCATCGTCATTTCGGTCGCCCGCACCGCCGGAGCGGAACCGAAGGTCTCGGCCAAACATATCACCACGTTCGTGTCCAGCATTGGCAGCATAGTTGACCGCACAAAAGAGAACTGTTCGACCCAGGAGCAACAGCATGGCTAAGGACCGGCCACTGACAAGGTGCGACCCGAGGCCGATCGGCGCCATCCTGCGCGAAAACACCGGCGTGAGCCGCAGCCACATCGAACGCGCCCTCGAAGTCCAACGCCAGTCCAGACAGGCGGGCAAAAACGACCCCATCTGCGACGTGCTCATCCGCCTCCAATGGATTACAGAAGAGGACAAGGCCAAGTGCCTCGGAAAGCAATGGGGCCTGCCCTACGTCAACCTCGATGAGGTGGAAGTCGATAAGAACGCCATCGCCATGGTGCCCGAACACCTCCTCCGCGAACACAAAGTCCTCCCGCTCCGGGTGGAAAACAACCGCATGACGTTGGCCATTGTGGATCCGCTCAACGTCCGTGCGGTGGACGAACTACACATTGTCACCGGCTGCGAAGTTGTACCGCTTATCACCACCGAAGACTCGCTGACCGAGTACCTCAACCGCCTGACCGGGGAAGGCACCAGCGCTGAACACATCATCGCCGACGCCACAAAAGACCTCCCCGACGCCCAGCTCGAGGTGACAAGCGGACAGGCAGACAATCTCTCCATCAAGGAACTGACGTCCGCCACCGAGGAAGAACCCGTCATCCGGCTGGTCAACGCGATCATTGCCCGCGGAATATCCGCCAGCGCAAGCGACATCCACGTGCAGCCGGAACGCGAGAAGACCAGGGTGCGATACCGAGTGGACGGTGTACTGCACGACGGGCCCGCCCTGCCCAGCGGCGTCGCCAGGCCTGTGATATCGCGCATCAAGGTTATCTCGCGCATGGACATCGCCGAGAAGCGGATACCACAGGACGGCAGGTTGTCGCTCCGCAGCAACGGCAGAGACTACGACCTGCGCGTCTCCAGCCTTCCAAGCGTCCACGGCGAAAAGGTCGTGCTGCGCATTGCCGGGCAAGACAGCTCGCTCGGCAGCACTGCCAATCTGGGCTTCTCGTCGGACGACCGGAAGCGGTTCGAGCAACTCATCGCCAGGCCGTATGGCCTGATCCTCGTCACCGGCCCCACCGGCTCGGGAAAATCGACCACCCTCTACGCCGCACTGAACCAGCTCAACTCGCCGGAGAAAAACATCGTCACCATCGAGGACCCGATCGAACAAAGGATAGCCGGCTTGACCCAGATCGAGATAAACCGCAGGGCCGGGCTGACGTTTGCCTCCGTCCTCCGCAGTGTGCTTCGGCAAGACCCCGACATCGCAATGGTCGGCGAGATCCGCGACCACGAAACAGCAATGCTGGCAGGCGAGACCTCGCTTACCGGCCACTTGGTTCTGTCCACCCTCCATACCAACGACGCAGCCGGCGCCTTCACCCGCCTCCTTGACATGGAGGTCGAACCCTTCCTTGGCGCGTCCAGTGTCATCGGGGTGCTGGCGCAGAGATTGGTGCGGGTGGTTTGCCCCAAGTGTCGCCAGGAATACGAGGCAAGCGCGCTGGCGCTGAAACGCCTGGGCTTTTCCCCGAAGGACGCCGGTGAAACGGTCAAGCTATACCGGGCTAACGGCTGCGGCCACTGCACCGGCACCGGCTACAAGGGGCGCATCGGCGTGTTTGAGTTGATTGTGGTTACCGAAGAACTCAAGCAACTGGTGCTCCAGCGGCAACCCGCCGGCGTCATCAGGACCAAGGCGCTCGAACAGGGAATGACCATCATGGCCCACGACGTCGTCTCAAAGATCCTCTGCGGCACGACCACCGTCGAGGAAGCTCTGCGCGTGATCGACATCGAGCAGGCCAACACCAGCAACGCCGAGCCGCCTGCCGAACCCGCCCCCGCCCCGGCAGCCCGAGACACGTAGCCCCCAATGGAGCGCTGTCGGGATGTGAACTACGCTTGACCCACCGGTGCGGACAGGATACGATACGTGTCCACATATGTACAACCGGACAGGCGGGTCTGATGCTGGAGCAGCTTTTTGATCCCCGGATATTGCTGGTCACGGCGCCGGTGTTTCTCTTCTCGCTGTCGCTTCATGAGTTCATGCACGCATGGATGGCCGACCGGCTTGGTGACCCAACCGCGCGTTATGCCGGCCGCCTGACGATTAATCCGCTGGCACACTACGACCTCATCGGCACGACCTTCGGCCTTTTGTTCCGGGTGTTCGGATGGGCGAAGCCGGTCCCGACGAACACGGTGCTTTTCAAATGGCCCAAACGGGATATGATGCTGACCGCGCTGGCCGGTCCGATGGTGAACTTCGCTCTGGCGCTGTGCTTCGGGATCACCTTCAAACTTGTGCAACTTGGGCAGGGCCCCGTAGACGCCGCGGGGCCGACCCTCCGGCTGGTGGAGAATATGGCCGCCTACGGTGTGTTCCTCAACCTTGCTCTGGGGCTGTTCAATCTCATCCCATTGCGGCCGCTCGACGGCCATCACATCCTTCGTGGGTTCCTCAGCTTCAAGGCCACCACGGCCTATGACAGGTTCCAGCAATATGGCTCATACATTCTGATGGGGCTGATTTTGCTCAGCTGTCTCGGGTCCGGGCCGCCAATTCTCTCCATTGTCATTGGCAGGCCGATTCTGTTCGTGGTCAACCTTGCCTT
>JAUWIN010000048.1 GCA_030605345.1 Candidatus Brocadiia bacterium | reverse complement strand
GACTGGCTGACATCGAGCTTGAATATCCGAGAGCGATCGGCCTCTTCCGGCATGTCGCGCTGGGCCATGTCAATCGCGTCGCGCACATCGTTGGCCCGGGTATCGAGGTCGGTCTGCCACTCGAATTGCAGGACGATATACGAGATGCCCTCCATGCTCGTGGACGTAATGTGCTTCAAGTCCTCCACCGTGGCCAGCTGCTCCTCAAGGACCCGGGTGATCTTTTCTTCGACTTCCTCCGAACTGGCGCCCTCGTAGGGCGTCACCACCGTGATGGCGGGGATGTCCATATCCGGGAAAAGGTCGATCGGCATCTGGACGAAGCAAAACAGGCCTACCAGAACGACCCCAAGAAACAGCATCAATGCCGTGACCGGGCGGCGGACCGACATTTCGGGGAGATTCATCGCGCGTTCACCTCCTGCGCCTCGACGGCTGTGCCGTCCCGCAGCATTTCCTTCCCTCTCACGACCACGATTTCGCCGGGTTGCAGGCCATCGAGGACCTCATTCCAGTGGCCTTCCTCGAGACCGATTCGCACCTTTCGCAGCCGTGCCTCGCCCTCATTGACGACGTAGACCCGCGTCCCGTCCTCGAATGTCAACAAGGCCTCATCGGGTACAATGGGAACCTGGTCATGTTCGTCGAGGACCAGCCTGATTCGCGCATACATCCCCGGCTTGAGACGGCCATCGCCGTTGGGAACGCGGATTGTCACGGCTACCGTTCGCGTGGCTTTGTCGAACTCGGGCCTGATCCGCGAGATGAAGCCGGAAAACTTCTCTTGTGGATAGGCGTCCACTTCCACCGCCGCGTGAGTCTTGCCGATCTTGAGTTTCGGATAGTGCCGGTCAGTCACGCCCCCCGTTATTTCGACCTGGTGAATATCGATGAGCCTGAAGAGGGGAGTGGTTGGCCCAACAAACGCCCCCTCATCAAGGTACTTGCGACTGACCACGCCGGAGAAGGGCGCCTCGGTCGTCGCCTTGTCGAGATTCACCTTGGCCTGTTCGAGGGCCGCCTCGGCCTGCTTGACCTGCGCTTGGGCCAGTTCCAGTTCCGCCTGTGCGCGCTGGAAGGCCGTCACGACGTGGTCCAGTTGCTGCTGAGTTCCTGCTCCGTCCGCGACAAGGCGCGTCCAGCGGTCCTTCTCGCGGCGGGCGTCCGCTAGGTCCACCTTGGCTCGCTCGAGGACGGCCCTGGCCACAAGTACGGCCGCCTCGCCGGTGCGCACGGCTGTCTCGTATCGGTCGCGTTCAATGACCGCAACTGCATCTCCCTTGCGGACATTTACTCCTTCCTCAATCAGTGTCCCGTTGGGTAGTCGCAGGTGCTCGAGGCGACCGGTCACCTCGGGCGTTACGGCAACAGCGGTCAAGGCACGCACTTCGCCCGTGACCCACGCGATCTGAGATACCTTCCCCACCCGAATGGGCACGACCCCCACCTTGACAGGGCCGGTCGTCTCCTGCTGCTCGGCAGGCTTACTTCGCTGCTGGACTTAGCGGTAGGCGAATGCTGCCGCTGTAATGATGGCCGCGGCCGCGATGATTGCTGTGATGATCTTCAAGACTCGCTTCATTTGTTGGTCACTCCTTCCTGATCCCCGTAGGCTGCGTGGTCGGCCGGGACGCCGGTGCAAATTCCTCAAGATGCGCCGGCCCGGACCGCGGAGGTCTTAGGCACGGCTCGGTCACCGCCCTGCGGGCCGAGAATCCCCATCGCCCGAACGGTGCCGGTCAGCACTGTTACTTCGCTGACATCACCGGTCTTCACCTTGGCGCATGCCACGCGGAGCGCCGCAGACTCTTCCTGTGTGGCGGTCTTTTCCGCCTCCCGCTCGAAGTAGCGTTCATAGCCCTTGTATTCCACAAAGGCAACAACGCTCAAGCCCAGAACTATCGCGATAATTTTCCACGCCATTTTCATTGTTTGGGGCCCCTGAATTTGTCTGGGTTTTTGAGCGAGCCGGTGGCGCGTTCCAAATCGAGTTTCGCAGTTTCGTGCCTGTAGAGTGCCTCGTAATAGCGTGCCTGTGTCTCGGAAAGGGCTTGCCGGGCGTCGAGCATTTCAATCTCTGTGTTGACCCCGGCACCGTATCCGGCTTTTGCCAGGCGGACTGCTTCCTTCGCTCGCTCCAGGTTGTCCGACTGCGATTTTACGAACTTCTCCGCGTCTTCCAGGTTGAACAACGCCTGTTTGACCTCGAGCAGCACTTGCTCCTCGGCCTCGGCAAGGTCGATGACCGAGCGCTGCAAGCTCGCCTTTGCCTGGCGTATGCGGCCCATGGACGCCAAGCCGTCAAACAGCGGCCAGGTAAGCGTGAGCCCTGCGTTCCACTGCTGGCCCCAGTTGTCGTTTGTTATACTGTGGGGATCGGGTCTCGCGGCACGCTGTGTGAAAGTGCCGTCCATCCTGGGCAAAAAGCCGGAGGAGGCTTCGGTGAGCGCTTGTCGGTTCAGCCGCACCTCCAGTTCGGCCTGCAGGATTTCCGGTCGCTGAAGAAACGCCTCTTTGACCGCGTCATCCAGTTCCGGCGAGATGGAAGCATATTCTAATTTGTGGGTCAGTTTCACCTTGCTTTCCTGTGACACACCCATCGTTTTCAGCAGCGAGGTCATTGCAAGGTGGAGTGCGTTCTGCGTCTCAATGAGTTCCGCTTCCACGTTACTCACTTCTACCCTTGCCCGGAGCACGTCGTACGCCGAAACCACCCCCGCATGCTTCTTGTTGCGAACGTCTTCCAAGTGGGCCTCAGACATCTTAAGGTCGCCTTTGCTGACGCCTGTGAGCTCTCGGGCCAGCAGCACGTCGCAGTAGCGGAGTCGTGTTTGATACACCACGTCCTGGACCACGCCTGCAACCTGTTCGTCGGTGAGATATGAGAACAGCTTCGCCGCCCGGATGCCAGCGGAGATGGCGCCGCCCCGGAAGATGGGCTGGGTGATGATGAAGCTCAAGTCGTAATTGCTCTTTGCGCCGAGGCTCACCTCCTGGCCCCCTACTTCATAGCCGCCGACTTTGTCCAGCCTCTTATAACTGGTCTGCATATCGACCTTTGGCAATGCGGCCGAGTAGGACTCCGTAATCTTGCCCTGGGCTTTTTCCTTTTCCTGGAGCACCGCCCTAAGCTGCTTGTTATTGCCTACTGCGATAACGACTGCCGACGCCATATCCAACTCGCCTTCGAGCACCAGGTGTGGATTTGACCGGCCTTCCTTCGCACGCTTCCACGACTCATACGCAGCTCTTCTGTTGCGATAGATGTCCTCATATACGCCCTCCCTGGACATGCAACCAACAGAGAAGACCAGGCACAATCCGGCACAAAACGTGCCGCATATTTGTGTGAACCTCATGACCCTCATTCGGTAAGTTCCTCCGGATTCCCGGTCCCAGGGCTGCAGACCATGCCCAGCAGGATTTTCGTCACCCCTGCAACCCGCTCGGCGAGCGGCTCGGTTGAGCCCTTCCGAATCCAATGTGTATTGATTACGCGAAAAGCACCTTCTAAGCACAGTGTTAGATACAACGGGTCCACCGCCCTAAACACCTCTCTGGCAGTTCCATCCTTTATTATCTTGGTCACCGACGCCAAATATCGTTCATACAGTTCCTGACAATCCGCCGGGAAGGGGTGCGGCAAGTCTGTCTCGATGGAGGGTTGCACCTCGAGGAAAACCTGACACAAATCCGAATGTTCGTGCGCATATACGAGACGGACCTCGATGAGCGCTTTCAGCGCCTTCATCGGGTCCGGCTCGCTGAAGACCCTCTCCTCCAGGAGAGCGAACGCATCGCTCGCCATCCTTGTCATAACCTCTTCGAATAGTTTCCGCTTGCTCTCGAAGAAGTTGTAGATGGTGCCGACGGCGAAATCCGCCTCCCGAGCCACCTGCTCGACCGTGGCCGCGCCGAAGCCGTTGCGCACGAAGACCCGTTCGGCCGCATCGAGGATTTCCCTTCGATGCATCAGCCTCTCACGCTCTCTCCTGCTGGATAAGTTCTCTGACACCGGAAGCCCTTCGAATCCAGTTTCACTGTCTGAACCACTTCTCGCCGAATGAGCCTATATTCATTATCGCACTATCCCGGACAAAATCAACCGGAAAAACGTGACTTTAATCGATGGATTGAGGGGGGAGGGCAGAGAGCGGATATGACCTCGTTGGGAGGCATTAGCCTATAATAGGCCAGTAGAAAATTTCCCGACGAAACCGTCAACGAGGTGAGGGCAATGATACTGCAGACGTCCCGCCGTTCAGGCTTGGACTTTCCGAGGAATACTTGGCTCCCCTTCAGAGTCAACTTGGCGCTTTACTATGGGTTTTTCCGCCGAGGCTTCTACTATCGGACTATTCTACCGTCCTCGCCGCTCGTGTTTTGCTCTTGCCCGGGCGCGCTCTGAGCACCGTTGGTGCCACGCCTGCGAGAGGTCAGCGCCCTTGCGGTCTGGTTGAGGTTCTGGGGGCGATTTCTGGCCGACAGACGCCGGACGTGCCCCCCGAACTCTCGCCCCTTCCGGCGTTCGATAACAACCACCACAGTCAGGCCCACAATGACAATAATCCCACCGATGAGTGTTGCGACAGCGAGGCTGGACGTTCCTGAGTATTCGAGCCTCGTCAGCCGCCTCGCCATCACCAGCAGGGCGGTCCGTTCGAACTTCCCTCGGCTCACATAGCGGCGAGACTTAAGGAAAACCCCATACACCTTCACCATGTCATCTCTCTCAAACCCCTTGGGCTCTTCCAGCGTGTACACCCAGAACCATTGGTCGTCGCGGGTCCGCACGATGCACCAGTAAAACCGTTCGACCCCGGCGATGTTCGGGGTATCCCTTACCTCCTGTGTGAGGATGAGCAGGCCTTGGACCCCGACGAACCGTCCCCGCGCGGCGGCGGGGGATTTCTGGAGAGCCCGCGGCGTCAACGTTTCGTCCGCTCTCCTTTTTAATTCCTCCTGGCTGAGCCCTCTGACCAGGTTGGCCAGGTAAAAGAACGCCTTGACTTCGTGGCCGAACGTGCCGTCGGTAACCTGTTCAAGGCAGGACCGGTCATCAGCGTACCTCGAGCCGTCCACCTGGCGAGCAACGATGAGCGGTGTGGGAGTGTAGCTCGCCTCGCCGCCTGCCTCCATGTTGGGCTTGGGGTAGAGCCGCAGATACCGGCCCACCACCTTGACCTTGTCGTCGCTCGTCAGCCCCCTGACCCTGTACACGGTGAACACAAGGTACAGTCCGCCGTCGTCATCTTTGATTTCGTACTGCGTGGCGTGCGGAATCTCGGCTTCCGGAATGCACAAATCCTTCCGTTGCTTGATGGAGAGGATGGTTCCTTGTAGTGATACCGGGGTACCCGGGTCCCAGTTGGCGATTTCGGCGCGGCCGGGCACTGGCCGAGCCGCCTTGCTGAGCCTGGCCAGGTCAGCCGTCTTGGCCTGGTACAGCAAATAATAGAATGGATAGGTGTCCACCACCGCGCTGGAGCCCGTGTGCTCCAGTATGCTCGGATCCGTCAGATATCTTGGTATTTCGCCCTGTTCCCGTTGCGCTTCCGGCTCGGACCACACCGAACCAATCTTTGTTGTCCTGCTTCGTTCACGGTGGGCGGGAGGAGATTCCTGTTTCTTCGGTTGCTTGTCTTCTTTCCGGTGTGGGATCAAGTCGGTGCCGTAGACCAGGATCAGGAGCGCCCCAGTCAGAACCGCCACCCAGATGAACCCGTAGTAAGACTTCGGGCCTTTGTCAGCGGCGATCACCTTGAAATCCATGTTTACCGGCCCTCGCAACACCAATTCCAGGTCGCCCGTGGCAGCTCTGAACATGATGAACGTGCCCACCGGGCGCGGGTTCACCTGCCTGGTTCACCGTGCAAAACTGCTCCATGATAGCCCACGGCGAACGCAGCGTCAACCCGGCTTCAGCCTGGCTCCGGGGTACGATGTGCCTGCTCAGTTCCGCTTCTTATCTTAGCGTCCTTGACGCGCTGCAACGCGGGAACTACCATATTACGAAGAGCAGACCCGGCCCGAGGCACACGAATAGCGAAGGCAAATGCCGGAAACAAAGCCCACACGTTATGCGCGGCTTGCAGCGGAACTCAGGCGACTGCTCGAAACCGAGCACGACTTCACTGCGAACGCCGCGAACCTGGCGGCGCTCCTCTACCACACACTGCCAGACATCAACTGGGCCGGGCTATACATCAACAGACACGGCGTCCTGGTGCTGGGCCCATTTCAGGGGAAACCAGCTTGCGCCCGAATCCCTCTGGGCAAGGGCGTGTGCGGAACAAGCGCTCACCGCCAGGAGGCAATCACTGTACCGGACGTGCGCCGGTTCCCCGGGCACATTGCCTGCGATATAGCTTCGCAGTCAGAAATTGTCATCCCGCTGATCGAAAACGGCCGCGTCATAGGGGTCCTCGACCTCGACAGCCCTGAACTCAGCCACTTCGACTCGGAAGACCGCGCAGGCCTTGAGCAACTGGTGCAAATCTTCCTCGATAAAACTGAAACGCCAGATTGACCATAAGAGGAAATGAAAATCGAACTTGACTGCGAACTGCGACCCGTCAGAATCGTTTAGCGCTATGGACCCGGACAAGGAGCGAGCCGTTGGGGTTGGACGCGAAAATCAGGGATCTGGTGCGGCGCATGAGGGCTGTGGCGCTGGCGCGCAGGTTGTCGGCATACTTGCTGTGGGCGCTGGGGCTCGCAATTCTTCTCGCCGCGCTGGACAAACTGGTGTATCTGGGTGGTAACATCTGGCTCGCCGCGGGGGTGCTGGCGGGAGTTGCACTATTGGCGGCTCTCGCCGGGACCGCTGTGGGGCGGCACCGCCGGCGACTGCGCCGCGACATAGCTGCGGCGGCGGCAGCCGACCGGGCGCTCGGCCTGGGCGACCGGCTCACCAGCGCCCTTGAACTCCGGCGCAACGGCGGGCCGTGGGCAGATGCCGTAGTTCATGATGCGGAACGTCACTCGCGGGATCTTCGATCTTCTGAAGTCTTTCCGTTGGAACCGACCATCTCGGCGCGACTTCTTATTCCCGCAGTTATCCTGCTGGGCCTGATTTCGATTCTGCCGCCGGCCGACCTTCTGGGCCGGATGGAACGCGAGGTCGAGCGACAGGTCGCGGCCGAAACGGATGCCCTGCATAACAGCAGTGCGATTGCGGCGGCTTTTCGGTCGCTGCCTGCAGGCCGCTGGGCGCGCCCGGAAACCGAACGACCCGAAAATAGTATCGGCAGGCTGAGGCTGAATCTCGTCAGAATCGAGAAGGACCTTGCCGCCGCAGCGTCTCCCAGGAAACACCAGTTGGAACTTGGCCACCGCCTCCGGCAGTTAGCCGGTCTGATGAAAGAGCACGGGGCAGACGTCGGGCTGGTCGAAGCAATCAAGAAGGCGGCCGAGGCGCTTGAGACAGATGACAAGGAGGCGGCGATGCTGCTCCGTGCGGCACAGCAGAAACTCGCCCGCCTCGAAGAGGCATTGCGAGGTCCGGACGAAATGGGCCGCTATGCGAAAGCACTCGCCGAAAAGAAGGCGGCTGAGTTCCGTGCCGTAGGAACTTCCGACCTGTCGGCGGCGCTCCGCCGCGAAACGACCGGCGAGCCAGATGGCGACCTGGTCGAGTTGGCCCCGACAGCCGGGGAACCGCCGCAACCCAGCGTGCCACGGGGCATTGTGTATTCACCGCGCGCCACCGGCTCAACACCGGCTCCAGCGGCTCTGGACTACGAGCGAGCGGTTCGGTCCGCCCACGCCCAGATCGAAAGCAAAAAGATTCCACCCGGCTACGCCCGCCTCGTACGCGATTATTTTGACTCCATCAGGCCCGCCGCTAAGTAACGCAGGCAGAACTGACATCAGCGGCGAGGGGTGTCGGGGGAGTTTGGTGGTGAGGGCAGGAGGGCTCGAACCTCCGACCTACGGCTTAAAAAGCCGTTGCTCTGCCAACTGAGCTATGCCCCCAAGGAACTGCGTCCGGGCGCTCTTTTTCAGACTTCCATCAGTTCTTCGGCTTTTGCGTTACACAGGCTATCCACTTTATCAGTATATTCGTTTGTGGTTTTTTGTGCATCTTTTTTGAATTCTTCCAGGTCGTCCTCGCTCATGTCGCCGGTTTTCTGTTCTTTTTCGGCGGTTTTGATGGCGGCGCTGCGCTCGTTCCGTATGGCGATTTTGGCCTGCTCGGCCATCTCTTTTGTCTGGGCGACGAACTGCTTCCGGCGCTCTTCGCTCAGCGGGGGCACGGCCAGGCGGATCAGTTTGCCGTCGCTGCTCGGGGTGATGCCAATGTCGGACTTGAGGATGCTTTTTTCGATAGCGTGGAGTGCCGCCGGGTCGAACGGCTTGATGACGATGAGCCTGGGCTCGGGCACGCCGATGGTGGCAAGTTGCTTGATTGGGGTGGGGGTGTCGTAGTAATCGGCCTTGATGTTTTCGACCAGGCCGGTCGATGCGCGGCCGGTGCGGACTTTCCTGTATTCTTCCCGCAGGAAGTGGAGGGATTTTTCCATTCGCTCTTCAGCTTCGAGCAATATGTCCTCGTATGGCATGTTTTTCCTCCGGAAGAATCAGGTGATCAGGGTTCCGATCTTGGTGCCCAGGACCGCCTTCTTGATGTTGCCGTGTTTACGGAGGTTGAAGATTAGGATGGGCAGGTTGCCCTCAATTGCCATCGTGAGCGCGGTCATGTCGAGCACTCGGAGGTTGCGGTCGAGCGCTTGCCTTGCCGTAAGTGTCCTGAATCGTTTTGCCCTTGGGTTTTTGGCCGGGTCTTCCTCATAGACACCATCGACTTTTGTTGCTTTGAGGAGGATGGAGGCATTGATTTCGCGTGCGCGAAGTACGGCGGCAGTGTCGGTGGAGAAGAACGGATTGCCGGTTCCTGCTGCGAGAATGCAGAGTCTGCCATATTCGAGGGGTGCGATGCAGCGCCTGCGGATGTATGGCTCGGCGACGTCGGCCATGGCGATGGCGGTCTGTACGCGGACCTCGAGGCCGAGTTTTTCGAGCGCGTCTTGGAGGGCGAGGGCGTTTATCACAGTGGCGAGCATTCCCATGTGGTCTGCGACAGCCCGATGCAGTCCTGCGTCGGCGAGGGCCTCGCCGCGGCAGATGTTACCACCGCCGATGATAACTGCGATCTGCGCGCCGGTGTCGGCGGCGGCCTTAATCTCGCCGGCAATGAAGCCAACGGCGTCCGGGTCGATGCCGCCGCCGTTGGCGCCCATGCTCTCGCCGCTCACCTTGAGGACGACTCTGTTGTAGGCCGACTGTGGCACGTTCTCAGCCCCCCACTTCGAATCTGGCGAACCGGTTGACGTAGATGTTTTCGCCCATCTTGTGTGCTTGTTCAGTTATAACATCGCCGACGGTCTTGTTTTGGTCCTTGACAAACTTCTGGTCGACAAGGCAGACCCGCTCAAAAAAGTCCTTCAGTTTCCCCTCTAGAATCTTGTTGATGATGTGTTCCGGTTTATCCTTCACCTGGTCTTTGTATATTGCTTTTTCTTTTTCGATCATTTCGTTGGGGAGGCCGTGGCGGTCAACCGCGGCGGGGTCGGCCCAGGCGATGTGCATGCAGATGTCACGGGCGCACCTTTGGAAGTCGTTGTTCTTCGCGACGAAGTCGGTTTCGCACCGCATTTCGAGTATGACGCCGATCTTGCCGTTACTATGGACGTAGGACTGGATGGAGCCTTCGGCGGCCTCGCGGTCGGCTCGCTTGGCGGACTTGATGGCGCCTTTTTTGCGCAGCACTTCGACGGCCTTGTCGAGGTCGCCCTCGGCCTCTACCAGCGCGGCCTTACATTCCATCATCGCGAGGTTGGTCATTTCCCTCAGCTTCTTGACCATCGGGGCGGTTATTTTTGCCATGGCTGAGCTCCGTTTGTCGGTCGATTCGCAGGCACAGGTTGTCTGCCGGTTCTAGGCGCCGGGTTGGTCCTGTGGATCGTTTTTCTCCACCTGTTCCGTGGGGCCTGCCGCCGGTTGCGGCTGTGCCTTGGGCGTTTCGTTCTGTTGTCCGGTCTCCGGCGGCCGGTCGTTCGCCGCGGGAGATGGTGTGGCCTGTGGCGCGCCGACTTGTTCCTGGGCTTCTGGCGGAACCGGGCGCTTCGCTCGGCCCTCGAGCACGGCATCCATCAGTTTCGAGCATATCAGTTGGATGGAACGCATGGCGTCGTCGTTCCCGGGGATAACGATGTCGACCCTTTCGGGGTCGGAGTCTGTATCCTGGAGGCAGACGGTGGGTATGTCGAGTGCCCAGGCTTCGCGCAGAGCGTTTTTCTCGCGCCGCGGGTCCACGATAATCATTGCGTCGGGGGAGCGCTTCATCTCGCGGACGCCGCCGAGGTTGGTCTGTAGTTTGGCCATTTCACGACGGAGCACGGCGGCGAACTTTTTGCCCTTGTTCTCGATCTCGCCGGTCTGCTCCATCTCCTCCAGTTGCTCCAAGCGCTTCATCCGGCCCATCACGACTTCGAAGTTCGTCAGGGTCCCGCCCAGCCACCGCTCAGAAACGTAGTGGATCCCGGCCCGTCGCCCCTGCTCCTGGACGGTAGCCTTGGCTTGGCTCTTTGTGACGACCAGCAGTATTTCGCCGCCTCGTTCGGCCACGACCGAGAGAAACCTCCTGCCCCTCACCAGCCCGCGTACCGTCTGGCGCAGGTCGACCACGTGGATCGACTGGCGCTTCTTGTAGATGTAAGGTCCCATCTTTGGGTTCCAGCGACTGGCGTGGTGGCCGTAGTGAACCCCGGCTTCCAGCAACTCTCTCATTGTCACGATCGGCACACAAGACTCCTATCAGCCGGCCCGTGCGCCTCACAGTGACTTTCTGGCAAGACACAGCGCACGTTCGGCGAAAAAAGACCCTGAATCCGCGTGCACCATACCACAGGTGCACGAAAAAACGCTTCCAAGATTGAACATTATATGTGGGCGGCCGGGCATGTCAAGTTTCGCAGCGGAAAGTAACGGAACTGCGCAGGTACATAGTACCCCCCTGGGAGGAGAGGGAGGGGGTGTGTTGTCAGGCGATGTGGTGGCGACGGAGGGAGCCCAGAGGAGTTCAGGCTGAACTTCACCCTGAAGGGCGACCGGAGTTGCCGCCACATCGAGATGCGCCCGTTCGGACTGGCCAGATGCGCCCACCAGATTTGATGGAAACAAAAGGAAGCAAGGCGTGGCGGCCTGCTGAGCTGCCAGTCTTCGTTGCACTGGCAGTCCAAAAAATAGTACTGCTCGGCCTCTTCTCCTTGATGACGAATATTTGTGCGTCTGCTTCGGACTTCCCCCCTTGCGGCACATGAAGACCGGCACGAGATTCATTCTGCGCTCTGCCGGTTTTCAAGGAGTTGGTGGAGACGATGGGGCTCGAACCCACGACCTCTAGAGTGCGATTCTAGCGCTCTCCCAACTGAGCTACGTCCCCAAAGGTTTTCACCTGCAACCGGTCACGTGCTCTAATTCCTCTCAATCTCCGCTGCACGCTTTCGCTGCGAGGCGCAAGCACGACTAACACTCAACGCCGCGTCCTCAGCCTCCTTACGTCGCCTGTCCGACCAGGCTCTGCACAACCCACGACGCAAGCCAATATCGTAGCCAACGTAACTCTACTTACAGCCTGTGATTTTAGCAAGCTCAATACAGTCCGTCAACCCGCGCCATTGAGAGTAATCGCTTCAACTGTGGTGTGATTTTGTTGTGGGGCGCAGCAGCCCATTCCCCCAGGACTCAGCAAACGCCTCTCGACTAGCAGTCCCAAGGACTATATCGACAACGGAGAGCATCGTCCTTTAGCATTTTTCCGCCACACAGATTTTGGAACGATTATGGTTATCCTACCGCCTTGAACTCGCGTCGGTTCCGACGTAAACTAAACACCAGGCAAGATTCAGAGGCGGTCACACCATTTCACGAGCAAATGGTATGTCGAAACGTTGCGGCGGGATTAGCCGACGGTGGCTGGACCTGAAGAGCCGTGCTTACTGGCGGCTGGAGCCGCTGCTTCTTCGCGCCCCATCAGTGTTGGGCAAGCGGTTGAGCCGGCCGCAATCGATCTACCTCAAACTTACCCTCGGGTGCAACGCCCGCTGCCTTCATTGTGATGTCTGGAAGCACCCGTCGTCGGTCGGGGAGGAGCTTTCGACGAGGGAATGGAAGGACCTGATTCGGTCGCTGCGCCGGTGGCCTGGGCCCCGTCATATGGCGCTGACAGGGGGCGAGGCGCTGGTGCGCCGCGATGCCCTGGAATTGCTTCGGTTCGCCGTCGAACAGGGATTCTTGGTAGAGTTTCTCAGCAACGGGTACTCGCTCACCGACGAAGTAGCCGAGGAGATTATCCGGATCGACCCGGACGTCGTCGCGGTGTCGCTGGATGCGATGGACCCCACGCTTCATGACCACCTGCGCGGGCGAGAAGGATTTTTTGACCGCGCTGCGGGGGCTATTCGGTCTCTTGTCCATCATCACCGGCGGCTCGGCGCCACCAGCAAGATTGTCGTCAAAACCGTAATAATGGACCAGAACCTCGACGAAATGATCCGAATCGTCGATTGGGTCGAAGAACTGGGCATTGCACGGGTGATTTTCCAGCCTATCCTGCAAAACTATGAACAAAAATTGCGGCTGGACTGGTACCAGGTCCCAGAACTGAATGACTTATGGATCAAGGATACCCAGAAGGCGGCAGACGTAATAGACCAACTTGTCGCCCGGGCCGATTCCGGCGCCCCCATAACCAACAGCAGACAGAGCTTGGAACTGATGAAAGCTTATTTCTTCGATCCGGCATCTTGGTCACGTAACATGAACTTTCACATTGGCGGCTATGCGGACCGCTACTGCCCCTGTGGCATGGGCGCCGTTGATATCAGCCCTAACGGCGACGTCCAGGTTTGCCCGGTATCGGCACCAATCGGGAACATGCGGCACGAGTCTCTTGGCCGGATGTGGAGGCGGCGTCCCGCCTGCTGGAAGACGCCGTGTTCCTACTGGCAATCTGAAACAAAGTCATGACCGACCCGCTGACGGTGCTGTCTATCCTTAACTTCGTCCCGCGGAGGATGGGGTCGATTGAGGAGTATTTTTGTGCCCTGGGGAGGCAGCTGCGGAGTGATGGCGGCCGGTGTGTGGCCGCTTTTGGTGGTGAGCCAGCGTCGGACGTGGCGGCGGAGTTTCGCCGGAATGGCGTCGAGTGCCGGACGGTGCCGTTCGCAAAGAAATACCCGGCCCTGATGTGGGCGGTGCACCGCCTTGTCCGAGAGGTCCGGCCGCAGGTCGTGCACTTCCACTTTGTCAGTACCGCCAGCCCGCTGTTTCACGTCGCGCGCTGGTCTGGCGCCAAGAAGGTGGTGGTGTCTTACCACTTCTCGTTTGAACTCGTGTCCCGGCGCCGGCGGCTCAAACAGTTCGTCGGGCGTTGCCGGCGCGCCGTTGCCCTGGCGCCGTGTTCGCTGCTGGTCGCCCCGTCGCGCTACATTCGGGATTGTCTGGTCTGCCGGCACCGAATCGCGCCGGATAGAATCCGCGTCATCCACAACGGGGTGAATCTACGTCGCTTCCGTCCGCACTGCCAACCCTCCTTCGACGTGCGCGCTGAATATGGCATCCCGGCCGGCGCGCCCATCGTGTCAACGCTGGCCTTTTTCATCCCACAGAAGGGCGGAGATGACCTCGTGCGTGCGGTGCCGGTTGTGCTGGAGCAGGTTCCTGAGATGCACCTGCTGATGATTGGGGACGGGCCGGAAATCCCCCGCCTCAAGTCGCTGGCGGCGGAACTGGGGGTGGCTGGCCGCGTGCATTTCACGCGGCTGGCCAGCGGCGAACGCATGGACAGCCTGCTGGCCGAAAGTTCTGTCACTACCCTCGTCTGCACCTGGGGTGAAGCGTTTTCGCTGGTAGTGCTGGAGTTCTTGGCTTGCGGCAAACCAATCGTAGCCACGGCCGTTGGCGGCACACCGGAGGCCGTCGAGGACGGCGAGACCGGCCTGCTGGTGCCGCCTCGCTCACCGGGCCGGATCGCCCAGGCGCTCATCAGGGTTCTGAAGGACCGGGAACTTGCCGGGCGCATGGGTCGGGCCGCTCGCCGAAGGGCCGAGGAGCTGTTCGACGTCGAGCGTATGGCTGCCGACACACTTGCCACCTATCGCGAACTGCTGTAGGGTGCCACCACAGGATTAACGAAGGAGCGAGGGGCGTGTGAAGGAGATCTCCAAAAAATGAGATCTTTCAGTCCCCGCAAAGCCTGCGTCTTCTCCTTCTGGTCCGTGCTGGTCGCGTTTTCGGCGGCTGCGGCCAACAGCGCCAGCCAGGAGCACCTGACACCGCGACAACTGTACATCAAGTGCGCCCCATCGGTCGTGATGGTCACTGCTACCGAGACGGTTCCCTACGGCCTGGCAAACAGGACCATTGACCTGCTGAATCCGTTTCCGGTTGTTCACCTGCCTGGCGACTTAGCGAAGTTTGTGTTCTATCCGTTTCAGCTTCTGGTCGCCGGGCCAGTGAAGGCTGGCGGCTCCGGTGTGATCATCGACAAAGAAGGCCATTTCATCACGAATCATCACGTTATCGCCCGGGCCAACGTTTTCTGGGCGACGCTGCACGACCGACGCGTCGTCCGCGCCAAGCTGGTCGGCTCCGACGAGATGGAAGATTACGCCCTGCTGAAGCTGGAACTGGGGGAGGGCGAGGAGGTGGCTCCGGCGGCTCTCGGCGACTCAGCCGGGTTGCGCCCTGGCGACCGTGTCGCCGCCATAGGCAGTCCCCTCCGGCTGCGAGAGACGCTCAGCACTGGCGTCGTCGCCGGCCTCGAACGCCGCAGTTTCGGCCCGTTCCAGGACTTCATCCAGACCGACCTCACCATCGGGGCCGGGTCAAGCGGCGGGCCGCTGTTCAATGCCCGTGGAGAGGTCATCGGCATTACTGCCATGATGCACGCCGTGCTCGAGCAAACCGGCGGCGTCACGTTCTCCATACCCATCAACTCCGTCAGGGAGGGCCTCGACCGGCTGAGGAAAGAGGGCGAGGTGACCCGTGGGTTCATCGGAGCGCATATCAAGGACGTGACACCCCAGCTCGTCGAGGAGCTTGAGCTGACCGCGACTTCGGGAGCGTGCGTTGTGGAGGTCGGCACACCCCTCTGGCGCTACAGCCCGGCCGCCGACGCCGGGCTCAGGCGCGGCGACGTCATCGTCAAATACGGCGGCCTGGAGATCGAACGCGCCCGGCCACTGGCTCGCGCGGTGCTCAACACAAAACCCGGCAAGAAGGTGACGGTCGAGTTCCGGCGCGGCAAATCCGTCCTCAGCCGCACCCTGCACATCGTCGAGCGGTGATAGCGCAGCTAGCCAGCGAGTCACCTGATCGCCACCTGCAATGCCCGCAGATTGTTCTTGATTGAGAAACATGTTCGGGGATAATGCGCTATATGGAGTTATTAGGCGTCAAAATACGAGTTCATCCCACTTTTATCTGGCTGTTACTCATTGTGCTTGTCATGGGCGGCTGGGGGTCGTTGGCTTGGGTGGTGATGGTGTTTACGTTCGTCGTCCTGCACGAACTGAGCCACAGCCTGGTGGCAAAGGCACACGGCATCCCCGTCCGCTGCATAACTCTGCTGCCTATCGGGGGGATTGCCCAACTGGGCGCTATGCCGGAGGACTCCGCTACCGAGTTCAATATCTCGATTGCTGGGCCGGCCCTCAACTTCGTCATTGCGGGGGCTGCCTACATGGCAATGATTCTTGCGGGCAGATTCGTCGGAACTGCGATTGCTCAGCTCCTCCACATGGTGCTCATCATCAACCTGGCGCTGGGGACGTTCAACCTCCTGCCGGGGTTCCCAATGGATGGCGGGCGGCTGCTGCGGGCGTACCTCGCGCGAAAGCGCGGCTACTTGGAGGCCACGCACATCGCGGCGCAGGTTGGGCGCTGGATCGCAGGAGGATTAGCGCTGTTGGGCTTCGCCAGCATGTTCCGGGGCGACTGGAATGGCTTATTTCTAGTGTTCATCGCCGTGTTTATCTACGTTTCCGGCAAACAGGAAGAGATGGCCGTCGCCGCCCGGCACGCGACGCAAGGGGTCTGGCAACTTTTTGGGTATGGTGGGCCGGAGTACGATAACGAGACGGGCAACGGCGGTGCGCCGCCTCATGAAGGTTGCGACAGCCCGGGGACGCGCGGCGACGTGATCGATGTCAAGGGGACGGTGCGCGGGAAATCCGATAGCGCTGCCGCGGACGCCTTCCGCAAACTCGCCAAGAAGATCGACTCGCACGTGAAGCGCTGACCGGCCAAGAACGCCCCCGCAGAGAGCCGGGGCCGGGCTGACGCAACCACTTCCAGGTCACGCCTCGAGGTAGTTCATAAAACGAACCGCCAGGATGGCTACTTCGAGCGCATATAGGCAGGATCATCGGCAAGTTTCCGGCGGGCTTCTTCGAACATCATCCTGACGGCGGGGTGGTCACTGCGCCAGGCGCGAGCGGTGTAGTCGGGGTTCCTCTTCAT
>JAUWIN010000038.1 GCA_030605345.1 Candidatus Brocadiia bacterium | reverse complement strand
GCGGTGTGGAAGGCGCGACAGACCTCGCTGGACCGGCTGGTCGCTATCAAGGTCCTGCCGCCGGTTTTTTGCAGGGATAAGAAGTTCATCCAGCGCTTCCGGCGTGAGGCCCTGGCAACGGCGAAACTCAACCACCCCAACATCGTCTCCGCCATCGACGTCGGCGTGGAGCGGCGCCGGAACGCGCCGGACCTGCATTATTTTGTGATGGAATACGTCGCAGGCGAGCCGCTCAACAAAATCATCGCCCAGGCCGGGAAGGTTAAGCCGATGAGGGCGGCCGAAATCGCCGCCGACGTCGCCGCCGGGCTGGACCACGCATGGACAGAAGCCGGCGTGGTACACCGCGACGTCAAACCGGCAAACATCCTCCTCACCCGAGCCGGCGCGGTCAAACTGGCGGACATGGGACTTGCCAGGAGTATGTGGGACAGCGCCAGCCTGACCACTTCGGGGCTGGCGCTGGGCACACCACACTACGCCTCACCAGAACAGGCCAGGGGCGAGTCGGAGATTGACACCCGGAGCGATATCTACGCGCTCGGGGCGACTTTGTTCCACATGGTCACAGGGCGCACGATGTTCGAGGGCGAGTCGGCCGCGGCGCTAATGGCAAAGCACGCCAACCAGGACGCTCCGCTCTGCACCGACGTCGATCTGCGAACCCCGCCGGGGCTGTCCGCAGTGATTGCGAAGATGACGCGGCGCGACCAGTCGGAACGATACCAATCTCCCGGAGAGGTGTGTGCCGACCTGGAGCGGTTTAAGTTGGGGTATCGGCCGCTGGCCTACACACGGATGCTTCACGCGCAGGAGAGTTCGAAGCTCGGCGTTTCATCGCGGTCGCCTGAGGTCTTCAAGTCCGAGTCACCTGCCGACGCGGCGAAAAAACTGAGACCTCGGAAACCTGGACGCTGGTGGCGTGTGCCCGCAGCGCTGGTGTTGGTCGCCGGACTTGCGCTTGCGACCTGGTATGGAGCAGGAAAGGGTTGGATACCGTGTTGCCACGGCTACAATCGGCGGCTGACCCTTTCGTTCGACGTGTCGAAGTCCGGCGAAGTGGTGGGCGCTGGAGGGTCTTTCCCTCACGGGTGCGGCGCTCGCTCCGGGTGCGGGTGCTACGTGGAGCCGGAAGAGCCGGCGTATATTTATCTCATCATGATTTCCCGCGAGCGGTCTTCTGGTTCAGTGAGCCTACTGCTCCTCGCGCCCGGCAAGAACATGCGGTCACCCACTCGCGGCCTGGCACGGTTTCCGAAGCGGGGCGGATTTTATTCAGTCCCCGCGTCTGCCGAAATGGTGGCGTTTGTGGCTGTGGCCAGCAAGGAGGCGGTAAGCAGATCGGGAGTCGAGTCGTCGCTCGGTCAAATATCGCAGGAACTCGGGAGCCTGCCGGCGGAAATCCCGCGCGGCCAGACGCTCTGGTACGGCCACACAGACGAGGGATGGACCACGGGCAGTGGTAAGGCCCAGGTGCCCGGGCTTGGCGCGGCCTGCAAAAAGATCAGGGCGATTTTCAAGGGCAGCCCGACGGTGCTATGTGGCGCTGCAACCGCGTGCGCCGCAGAGTAGCGGCGCCAGACGTTGTGCCGAACCCCCGGCTATTCCCTTATTGGTCTGCTATTTTCGTGAAGAACTGCATATCCTTGCGACGAAGCTCCGCTGCCTCCTTCTGCTGTTCGTTTTCGGTGAGGTGAGCCAGTGCGACCTTGGCGTCGCCCGGGCGGCCGGAGAAGTAGAGTAGTGCGGCAATGGCGGAGTGTTCGGCGGTGCCGAGTTTGGCTTTGCTGTTCAGCTTGGCGATTTTTCTGAGCCCACTCACAGAGAGGTCGACCCAATTCACAGAGCGGACGGCTTCCCCCTTGATGATTGAAAGCCCTTGCTCGCCGACGCTGAAGACCGTTCCTTCGAGTTTGGTCCCATCCTTGCGGGTGATGGTGAGCGGCTTGTCCTTGAGAGCCTTTCTGACGCTCTTGGTGTCGCCTAACAAGTTCTGAAGTTTCTCCAGGTCCGCTGCGGCGCGATTCAGGCTGGGCTTGTGCTGCTTGCCGCTCAGTTTGCCGGCCGCGGTGCTGAGCGTTTTCGCTGCGTCTGCCAAACTGAACTGTGAAACAAGTTGTTTGGTTTCTTTCATTGCCTTGCTGATCTCGCGCTCGTCCTTTTGGATTTGCGCGAGCCTTTGCTTCCCCCTCGTTTTTTCCGCTTTTTCGGCCGCTGTTTTTTCGTGCTGTGCCTTTGCCTGCCTGAGTTGCCTGATGGCGGTTGCGGCGGTGGCGGTCATTGCGGGAATATTGAACGTCTCGGTCACGGGCCGGTAGAGGGTTATGGCCCGGTCGTATTTTTTGGCCGCCGCGAGCTCCTGGGCCTGCTTTTGTATTTGGCGGAACTTTGCATCGGCTTCGGATTTTATTTGGCCCTGCAACTCGGTCAATTCTCTGGCGAAGTGGGTCACTTCATAACGGGGTGGGAATCCATCAAGTTTATCTAACGCCTCCTGATACTTCTGCTGGCGACGTAACTGGCGCGCTTCGGACGCGAGGTCTTCGAATACCGGTTCGGCATTTTTTTCCATCGTTTTCATGATGTTGGCCGCTTTTTCCCCGGCGCGTTTCGCGGACGTAGTTCCCGGGTATTTGTCGACGACTGAACGCAGTTCCTTGTAGAACTTATCGCGCCGCATGCCCTGCTGCTTTTTCATGACACGTTCGAGGAAAATCTGGTGAGCGGGTCTTGGTGCGGGCTCTTGGGCCTCCGGGCGCTCTGGCACGGCGCCTTCGTCTGGCCCGGTCGAGGTCGCACCAGGTTCAACCCATTTGAACAGCAAGACGACAAGGAGGAGCACGCCCAGAGCGACTCCGACACAAGCAGAGATTTGCAGGGCCTTCTTGCTGTTGTCCGGCTTCTTTGTCCGCCAGCTTCCGGTCGAGGACCGATAACGATATCGGCGGCTGTCGTAGCGTGACCGCTTGCCCAGCTGCGGCGACCGGCCCATCCGGACGAGCGTGAGGTCGTTGACCAGGTCGGACATCGAGTCATAGCGGTCGCGGTTGTCCTTGGCCATCAACTTCCGGACGACCCTGGATATGCCGTGGGAGAGCTGGACGTTGAGGTCCTTGAGGTATGGCGGTTTTTTCTCCAGGTGCTTGGCCAGGATGTCTTCCGGGGACTCGTCATCGAAGGGGACATGCCCGGCGAGCATGTGGAACAGGGTAGCCCCGAAGGAATACATGTCGGTTTTCGTGTCGAGCTCCTCCTCCCCTTTGCACTGTTCGGGCGAGGCGTAATAAGCGCTGCCAAATGACGCTTGGTCCTGGGCGATGTGGTCGGCCGTGGTCAACCTTGCGAGCCCGAGGTCGGCGAGCTTGGCGGTGCCGTCCGTGGTGAACATGATATTGTCGGGCTTGATGTCACTGTGAACCACGTTGTTTTGTTCTGCGTGTTCGAGGGCTTTGGCGATCTGAATGGCAATGTCGAGGACCTGTTGTTCGGGGATCGAGCGCCCTTCTTTGAGCATGTCGGCGACGGTCATGCCATCGACAAACTCCATCGCGAAGTAGTACTGTCCGCCTGCTTCTCCGGCGTCGTAGCCCTGAACGATGTTCGGGTGGCTGAGCTGGCCGCTGGCGCGTGCCTCGCGAAGGAAGCGCCGGATGTATTCCTTGTTGGCCGCGTGGCCGGGGGAGAGGACCTTGAGCGCTACCACCCGGTCGGCGTTTTTGTCTTTTGCCTTATATACTACCCCCATCCCGCCGGCGCCGAGCTTGGACATGATTTCATAGTGCCCGACTCGGCGCAGGGCTTCGGACTTTGCCAGGCTTGCCTTCAGTGTGGTCAACTGGTCTTCGGTGAGGAACTTAGCCTCGACGAAGACGCGCCCGAGGGGGACTTGGCGGCCGTTATTCTCGTGGTCTCGCTGTATCTGAAGGCATTTTATGGATTCCTTGACGGTGAGCAGTCCGCGGTCGATCGCCACGCGAGCCAAATCTACGTCTTCACGGGTCGGCATGGGCGTTTATTCCGGGTGGCTCTCCCCGCCCGTAATTGGACCAAACCTGCCGCGACCAGCACTACCCTAGCACCGGCCTCCTAAACTATTATAGGGTTATGTGCCGGTTTTCCCAACTTGGGGCTAGAGAAATTCCTTCCTGTCGGCGATGAGCCTGACCGACAGCGCTTGGAAGAGGTTTTCGCGCGCCCTGTTTTCGGCCCAGCCGGGCCAGTAGAAGGGAGTGAACAACAGAAACAGGGGGTGCCGCACGTAGAGGGTCTCTGCCGAGGCGGCGTAGTTGGCGAATGGCTGCCCTTTCTCGTCCAGAACCTCCAGCCTGGCGGTGTACTTGCGGCCGCGAAAGAACGGCAGGATCAAGCCCGAAAATGTGCCCGGTTCCTGCGTGGACCTGATTTCGATGTCAAAAATGAAGTGATAATCCGCTGTTTTTACGGTTTGGCCGACCTCTCCCTCCTCGAAGATGCCCATGTCAGTTATGGTGCGTTGGGCGAGCGCGTCAAGTTTCGGCCGCGGTTTCGATACCGCCTCCACCAGTTTGTAGCCGGTGTAGCAGGCTACGTTCAGCGTGTACCGGGCCGTTTTCTGGCTTCCGAGCGGTGCGGCTTGGCGCAGCGCATCTTCGTAGCGGTCGGCGTCCAGGTCGTAATGACTGCGGTATCCCACGCAGCCCGATGTCGCGGTGCCGAGCAGGATAGCGATGATGGCGATTGTTACTCGTCTCATTTCTCTGCCCTCACCATGATGGCGCGACAGGCTTTGACCGCTGCGGCCTTTAGAGCGTCCCTGCGCATGATTCCGGCATGTTCGTCGTTCCACAGCCACTGCGGCCAGAACACATAGCCCAGCCACAGTTCGGCCCGGCCGCGGCTCTGTCCATAGCACCTCTCGACCACCTCGCCGGAGGATTGCCGGACCACCACAAACGCCTCGCAAAAGTAGTCCTGCGCGTCGATGGGCCAGGCGTAAAGTATCAGCGCGTTGCACACCGTTTTGAAGACGTGCGTATTTCTGTGGACGGCAATAGTGACTTGAATGATATAGGCCGGTTCGTCTTCCGGCGTGGCCTCACGGAATTGGCCGGAGTCAAAGAAGATGTTGAGAGCTTCCCGCCTCAGTTCTGCCGACTCGTCCGCTTCCCCCTGGGCCTGGAAGATAAAAACAACCGGCTGTTGCTCGCGCCCGGGCCTCTCCCATGCCCTGGCATATCGCACGGCATCCGTGTCCGACTCCGTGTGATACAGAGCGCACCCAGAGGCCACCGCCGCCAGCAAAGCCGCCATCAGCGCAGATTTCTTCATGCAAATGCCCGCTTCATTCCGCAGCAATAATAACGGCGCGGAACCGCGGAATCAAGGGGACGGGACGGACGGCTGTTTTTTCTGCGGCTTGTGCTTCGCCAGCCAGCGGTCAACCCGCTGCATCAGTTGTCTGAACTGAGTTTCTGACACGAACTCGACATGGCAATCGAAGAACGCAACACAACGCCCGCCAGGGAAGAACGCCTTTTTCTCCCACGCTATTGGCAAATCCGCTTGTGTGATTTCTTCCGGTACCTTGCCACCGAAACGAGACATTATGGATTCGTAGTCACTGACAAACTTCCCCGGTTTCAGCTTCGTGCCGCTGCCGGGACAAATAAAGATCTCCGGCACTTCGATTACGCCGTCGTCCCACAGTGCCTTGAGCGAGGGTGGATAGAACTGATTACCCCCCTCGATGGCTAGCCATAGGGCCGTGGCCTGTGCGATACCGCGCAGGTTGCTCTTACTCTCGGCTTTTTGTGCCTCTTCCCGAGCACGGCCAAGCGAGGGCAGCAACATCGACGCGAGGAGACTCGTGGTAGCTACACCGCCGCCCTGACGAAATGCTGGCGGCGTCGGCACGCCAACGGGTGAATATGCCTCCCACAGCAGGCCGTCGTCCAGCGTGCGCCAGCCGGCCACGCACCCGAACAGATGCTTCGAAATAACACTGAACGGCGGCACCTTTTCCGGATCGGGGCAAAGAGACTGATACTGTTCCGGTACCATCTTCAGCAGTCCGGCCGCAATGGGCAGGACGCGGTAGAGTTCGCCGAAAAACTCGCTGGTGTTGGCGTAATAGAGCGACGAGACTCCCCGCCCAATCCTGGCGCGAACCGCTTTGAAGTCGGCGTTGTCCTTCAGGCTTCTCTCGTTTTCCATCCCGATTATGTATTCCTTGAGACTGGACGGGTACGGGGCGAACACGGCGTATTCGCCGATTATGGTGTAGCACGGCTGGATGAACATGGTGAGACGGCGGCCCTGCACGTAGGTAATCGTGCGGCCTTTATATTGCATCGTGCTGAGCCCCAGCTGGGCGCCGTGCAAGTCGCTACCTGTGCTTGCCTTCCTGCCGAGTTTTTGCAGGATGGTCTCCAGACACGCCCTGAACTTTTCCGGTTTCTCCAGCTTAGCGACGGCGGTGAATGTCGGGCCGAACACGGCGAATTCGTCGCCCAGGCTGCCGACAAAATCCTTACGGATATCAAAACCAAGTTTTTGGTTCGCCTTGTCGAGGTTCTTTTCAATCTCGCCTTTCCCGTCGGCCTGCTTGCCGGCCTGTGCCACGATGAAATCCCACAACCCGGCGGCGTCAAGCGACCGTGCGAAGAAAAACTGTGTCTTCTCCGGCGCCAGTTCGACGATGACCGGGCTGAGCGGCTTGCCGGCGAGCAACTTGAGGATGCCCGTCTGTTCACCAGCGACGTGAGCGAACAGCGAGGTCTTCAACCCCTTTCCGTGCGGCGCTACCGCCAGAGAGACCGACTGCAGGTTCGCCAGGCCGAATTCGGGGTCCGTCAGGACGCTGGCCACTTTAGGCGGCACCACAAGTGGCCCGAGTTTCTGCATGAAGGACGCGTAATCGTAATACATCAGGAACACTTCGTTCCCGCCCGTAACCTCGCTCACACGCTGAAATTCCTCTTTCTGCGCGAGTTTCGGCGCGTCCGGGTCGAGGGCTTTCGCCACGGCGTCACGTGTACCCAACACGAAGATTTCACCCTTCGTCGCCTTGGCGACAGAGACATTGGCAACCTTCGCGACCTGTGCCTGGACGCCAGCCACCTCCTCCGGCTTGAATGCGTCTGGCGGCAGGCCGGCCTTGCTGAATAGATGGTCAACCAGCAGGCGGACGGCTCTCGACGCAGGGCTGTCCGGCTCCCCTACCTTCACTACAAGCAAGGCCTGTGGCTGCGGTGGCATTTTCTCATCAGTTGACGGGGCCACGCCGACGAATGCGACGCCGACGCTGGTTTGGAGCAACGGCAGCAGCGCGTTAGTGTCCAGATCCGCCTGTTCCTTCGCTTGGTCAGACAGGAAGTCCTGCAGCCCGGCCAGCGGACCCTCGAGGAGAGCCTTCATCTCGGGTTCGTTCAGGATAGCGTGGAGGGCGGTCTTCTCGTACGCCTGGTTATCGCCGTCGTAGGCGACAAAAAGGACCGATTCCGCGGGTATCCATTCAGCCAGCGGGTTGACGTCCGCCTCCCGCCCGCATCCGGCTGCAAGAATGACCAGCGCCAAAAACAACACGCTCCACTTCGCCATCTTTCTCATACCTCTTCTCCTTGGTTTTAGCCCACACTATTTTAGAACGACGTTCACTAACTTGCCAGGCACAACTATTGTTTTCACCACGCGCTTGCCTTCGATGTGCGTCATCACGTTGGCGGGAGCGAGGGCGAGTTCACGGAGTTGCTCCTCGTCGGCGTCGGTGGGGACGGTGATTTTCGCACGAAGTTTCCCGTTGACCTGAACGACGATTTCGGTTTCGTCTTTTTCCAGCGCCGCTTCATCATATTCGGGCCAGGGCGAGTCAACAATCGGGCCCCGCCGCCCCAGGACGTTCCACAGTTCAGCGCACACGTGCGGCGTGATGGGTGCGAGGAGCTTCAGCACTGTTTCATACGCAAGCCGGAGCACGGGGGAGCGGGCCTCTGTGGCCGACTTGATGGCGTTGGTGAGTTCGAATACGCGGGCGATTGCCGTGTTGAAGTGCCGCGTGACCTCGTAATCTTCGGTGGCGCTCTTGATGGTCTGGTGCACGGCGCGGCAGAGGGTTTTGTCGTCGCCGCTCAGCGAGGCCGGAGAACCGGCAAACGGCTCTACCTCGCCGACAGCGTCGAGGTTGTGGTGAATCATGTTCCACAGTCTCCGGAGGAACCGTCCGGCCCCTTCGAGGCCGTCGTCGCTCCAGGGCTGGTCGCGGTCGGGCGGTGTGTCGGAGAGGATCATCAGTCGCATTGCATCGGCGCCGTTTTTTTCGAGCACCTCGTCGGGGTCAATAGTATTGAGTTTAGTCTTGCTCACCTTGGTCATTTCCGAGCGGACGGCCCGGCCGCAGTTCTTACACTTGTCGCCGCTCTCGACGTCGCTTTCGTGCAGCCATTTGCACTGGGGGCAGTAATAGGCGGTCTTGCACACCATCCCCTGGCAGAACAGGTTTGGCGCTGGCTCGTCGAAGCCGATCAAGCCGAGGTCGTGCAGCACCATGCTGAAGAACCGGAAGTAGATTAGGTGCATGGTGGCGTGTTCTATCCCGCCCGTGTACTGGTCAATTGGCATCCATTTCCCCATTGGCTCAGGGGAAAAGGGCCGGGTGTCGTCGCGGGCCGAGAGGTAGCGCAGGAAATACCAGGACGAATCGACGAACGTGTCGATGGTGTCGGTTTCGCGTTTCGCCGGCTTCCCGCACCTGGGGCAGGTGGTATTTACAAACTCCTGACAGGCGGCGAGCGGGCTCTTGCCATGGGGAGCGTAGTCTTCGAGTTTGTCCGGCAGCATTACGGGCAGGTCCTCTTCCGGCACGGGGACTTCACCGCAGCTGTCGCAGTAGATGACAGGTATCGGGGCGCCCCAGTATCGCTGGCGCGAGACGAGCCAGTCGCGCAGTCGGTAGTTGACTGTTGCCTTGCCCGCTTCCTTGGTGGCGAGGTATTCGCAGATTTTCGGAACCGCCTGGCGGTTGCTCATCCCGTTGAACGGCCCTGAACTGACCTGGACACCGTCGTCAAGGTAAGCCTCCGTCATTGTCTCAGCATCTATCTGGCGGTGGGGCGGCTGGATGACAACCTTGACCGGCAGGTCGTATTTCCTGGCGAATTCGAAGTCGCGCTGGTCATGAGCGGGGACGCCCATCACGGCGCCTGTGCCGTAGGCCATCAGGGTGAAGTTGGTGACCCACAATTGAACCTTCTCGCCGTTGACCGGGTTGATGACGTGGCAGCCTGTCGGCACGCCGACCTTTTCGAGGTCAATCATTTCACGCTGCGAGGTCCCCACCTTCCGCATCTGGCTGACGGCCTTCATCACCCTTGCTTCGTTTGGCCTGCCCGTGACCAGTTTTTCGACCAGGGGGTGTTCAGGTGCGAGGGACATGAAGGTCACGCCCCAGAGGGTGTCGGGCCGGGTGGTGAACACGGGGAGTTTTTCGCCCGTCTCTGCGATGGTGAACTCAATCCGGGCGCCCTCTGAGCGGCCTATCCATTCTTCCTGCATGCGGATGACGCGCTCGGGCCAGCCGGCAAGGTTCTTGTGCCCGTCGAGCAGCCGCTGGGCGTATGCGGACATTTTGAAGAACCATTGTTCCAGGTTGCGCTGCTCGACCTCGCTGTTGCAACGCTCGCACTGCCCGCCGATAACCTGCTCGTTCGCCAGCACGGTCTGACAACTGGGGCACCAGTTGACCGGCGCCAGTTTCTTGAACGCGATGCCCTCGTGGTAGAACTGGAGGAAGAGCCACTGCGTCCACTTGTAGTAGGCCGGATGGCTGGTGGCGATTTCGCGGGACCAATCGTATCCCCAGCCGGCCCGGCGCATCTGCTGGCGCATTCTTTTGATGTTAGCCGCCACGTTTTCGGCGGGCGGAATGCCAGCCCGAATGGCCGCGTTCTCAGCCGGCAGGCCGAAAGAATCCCATCCCATCGGACAAAGAACATTGTAGCCGCGCATCTTCTTCTGCCGGACGATGACGTCGGATATAGTGTAGGCGAGCAGGTGGCCGGCGTGCAGCGCACCTGACGGATAAGGATACATTGTCAGGCAATAGTATTTCGGCTTAGGCGAATCGTCGGGCGCGGCGAAGGTTTTATGTTCTTCCCAGTATCGCTGCCATTTCGCCTCCACCGCATTAAAGTCGTATTCTTGCCTCGCCACCGTATTTTTCATCTATGGACACACTCGTAAGACGGAATAACCAATTGACGTTAAGTCGGTGGTTATCGGCAAATGCGCTGCCGTTCACACCCTCTCAAACGGGTAGAAAAGGCGCTTGTATTCTTCCTGCGCGTAACGGTCGGTCATGCCCGCGATGTAGTCACATACGACCCGGTAGAGTGCGTCCTGGCGCGGCCGGCCCGCGGCGATTTCCTCTTCGATCCGGGCCTGGTAGTCCGGTGGCAGTTGGTGCGATTCGCGGACGTATTCTCGAAAAAGTTCGGTGATGAAACGTTTTGCCTTGCTGGCCATTCGCTGGACACGGTAGTGGCAGTAGAAGTTGTGGATGAGGAAATCCTCGAGTTGTTTTTTCTTCGGCTGCATCTCTTCGCTCGGTTCGATTAGGCGTTCTCCGAACGCCTGCACCTCCTCCGAGTTCGAAACACCTGCCGAGCGAATCTTCTTGATGCTGTTCTCCAGCAGGTCGATGGTGAGGATGTGGATAAGGAACGTAACTATTTGCGTCGGCTTCACCGAGCTGCCCAGCGATTTGAAGGCCTGGTCGGCGCGGGCGGCGGCCTGGCGCCAGAGTTCGACCTGGCTCAGTTGACCAGGCGTAATGATACCAGAGCGCAGACCATCCTCGATGTCGTGATTGTTGAATGCAATTTCGTCGGCCGCGTCCACGACCTGCCCTTCCAGGAGTGGCTGGAGCGAGGGGTCGAACTCGGCCACCCGCGGGTTGTCGTGCCGCGTCTTATGCTTGGCAATGGATTCCCTGACCTCGTAGGACAGGTTCAGCCCGGGGAAGTTCGGATAGCACCGCTCCAGGTGGTCAATGATGCGGAGGCCGTGGATATTATGCTCGAAGCCGTCGTGATCGGCCATCAGTTCGCGCAGCGCATCCTCACCGGAATGGCCGAAAGGTGTGTGGCCCATGTCGTGTCCGAGTCCGACCGCCTCTGTCAGGTCTTCGTTCAGCCCGAGCGCCCGTGCGATGCCCCGCGAGATCTGCGCCACTTCCAGGGTGTGTGTCAGGCGCGTCCGATAGTTGTCCCCCTCGTGGTTGACGAACACCTGGGTCTTGTATTCCAGCCGGCGGAAGGCAGCGCAGTGAATGATGCGGTCACGGTCGCGCTGATAAACCCCGCGGGTGGAGCCGCGGTATTCTGTTTCGCTCTCGTCGTGGGTGCGGCCGCGGGTATTCCTGGCCTTCATCGCATACGGCGCCAGCAGTTCCTCTTCGCGGGCCGCGATGTCCTCGCGGGAAAGAATACCGGACGCCGGATGCGCGGAGGTATGTGACACTTGCCTGCGCCGCGTCATTGGTGCTGTCCGCCCTCTCGAAAATAGCCGGTGATGGCCTCGTAGGCTTGCTCGAGCGACTGGCTAATTACCTTGACGTCCGACACGGTCGAGACGAAGTTGGTGTCGCCGGTCCAGCGCGGCACGATGTGGGCATGGATATGCCCTGGCACCCCCGCCCCGGCGGCGGCACCAATGTTGAAACCAATGTTGAACCCGTTCGGGTTGAACCGCGCCCGGAGCGCCCTCTGGATTTCGAGCATCAGGGCCATCATGTCCGTCCGTTCGTCCTCGGTCAGGTCAGGCAGGTCGGCCTTGTGCGCCAGCGGCGCGATCATGACGTGCCCGTTGTTATACGGAAACCGGTTGAGCACAGCGAAGCAATGCTCGGCGCGGCGGACGACCAGGTTCTGTCGGTCGTCATCTTCGCCGGCTGCGGTGCAGAGGAAGCAGGTCTCCTCCTTGTCGGCGTTTGCCACGTATCCGATGCGCCAAGGCGCCCACAACCTGTCCAAGCCGGACCTCCCGGTTCTGCAAAGAGAGTTCAGCGTTTACAAGTGGCACAAGTGCCGCTGGAGCAGCTGGCACAACTTAACGAGCCTGACCGTTTCGCGCCCTGTGCGGCGAACATCGAAAGTCTCTTCTCGACAGCCCTGCTGCCGCAATGCGGGCACGCAGGCCTGCTTGAGGGACTGCGCACCAGAAGCTCGCAATCGCGCTCGCATTGCTTGCACACAAATTCGTAAATCGGCATCTGAAATTCGCCTCCGGCATGGGACAATTCGCGGAGCCTGGAGCGGGCAAAGGGGCTCGAACCCTCGACCTGCAGCTTGGGAAGCTGCCGCTCTGCCAACTGAGCTATGCCCGCGTGTCAACAACGCAAGCCAAATCCGCCCTCCTCGGATCTTCCAAAGTAATTTTAACTTGCCATGTCACCCTGTCAAGGAGATTGGGCGGTGCGGGGAGTTTGTCCCCGTTCGCCGAGGCGCGGCCGACTGGAAACGAGCGTGCACGAGCATAGGAGCATCGGAAACGACGCGTCATAGGAGAAAACAACAAAGCGTGCTGTGCGCTCCTGGGCCGCGCGCGGCGCGTGTAATGTGTTGCATATTGGCGCGCGGTGATTTAGACTGTTGGAGTCATTCGGGGCGTGGCGCAGTTTGGTAGCGCGCTTGAATGGGGTTCAAGAGGTCGCCGGTTCAAGTCCGGCCGCCCCGACCAGCAAAGAGGCCGCTAAACGCGACCTCTTCTTTTGCTTACGACAATCGAGTCGCTAACATCTGCCAGTCATCTGCTGCCAAATTCTGACAAGGAAGATGGTATGAAGGGAGCCGGAGCATTAATTGTTTTTCTGCTTTTTATTGGCTTAGCTACATGCGGGGAATCTTGATTTGTACTGCTTTTTGGCATCTTCGCGTTGTGGGTCGTGTCACTCGAGCAAGGGATTTGCCCGCTTAGTCCGTGGGGCGCGTGGTATGTTTACAGGTGTTTATTAGTTTGAGCCAAACCTTCGCCATGATAGAATGACAAGAAAACTTGTGCCGACTGAAATTTTCACATGCAGATTGAAATACTCGGCGCCGAATCATTAGGTGTGCGCGGCCTTTGCTGCGTAGTCAGGACCGCAGATCGACAGGTGGTCATCGACCCTGGCGTTGCCCTCGGCTACCGCCGTGCCGGCCTGTTGCCGCATCCCGTCCAAGTGGCCGCAGGCGAAGATGTGCGCAAAAGCATTATCAAGAATCTCGAGACCGCGACGGATGTTGTGTTTTCTCATTTCCACGGCGACCACATACCTTTGGCGAATGCTAATCCCTATCAATTGTCGCTGGATTCCGTCGCCGAGCTGCTCCGCTCGCCCCGTTTGTGGCTCAAGGGCGTAAGCGGAGAAACGCCCCATATCGCCGCGAGACGGGATGTTCTGCTCTCGACACTCGAGAGAACCGCTTCTCCCTGCGATGGCCAAACTCATGGTCCTCTCACATTCTCTGAATCCATGCCGCACGGTTTGCCGAATGCACCGATGGGAACGGTCATGATGACGCGTATAGAAGATGGTATCGCGGTTTTCGTCCATGCTTCCGATATTCAGCTTCTTGCTGATGAACCCGTTTCTCAGATTATTGAGTGGGCGCCGACGATATTGTTAGTCGGCGGTCCTGCCCTGTATCGAGATTTGGGGAGGGATGAACTAGCGAAGGCACGCAAACGCGTGCGGCTGTTGGCCGAAAAGATAGATGTCTGTATCATTGACCATCATCTCCTGCGTTGTGAAGACGGTGTCCGATGGCTCGATGCGCTAAATGCCGAAACGCACGGAAGAATCGCTTGCGCTGCTGACTTTATGCAACGACCACGTCGTTTCCTGGAAGCCGAACGAGCGGAGTTGTACGAGCGGTTCCCTGTTCCTGCGGGGTGGCATGAATCATACGCCTCGGCAGCTGAAACCACGTTGGCCTTTCGTCCTGAAAACAAGTCGCAGTCGGAGCTGAATACATAATCGAAGCAAAGCATAGATGCAAGTGGTATCTCGCCTGCCCCATGAAAACGTTTTATGAATGCGGCCTTCTGGAAAGGTACTGGGTCGAACAGTATTGTTTTGGCAATCACGACGCTTGTGTCCGATACCAGATGGAGGAAAGGGGCGAGCCACATGCCGACAATATGCTTCCAGATGGCAGCATCAACAGGGATTTGGGGAAATGATACCAACCGGAGAAATGAACGTGGTCAAGGACTATAATCTAAAAAACAAGGCGTATGAAATACGCCCCGCGCTCGCTGCCGGTTTTTTCTAACCGCGCCTCGTAGAACATGTGGTCTCCCTCAGATGGGCGGGCTACACAGATTCCCTGGCTTCCGGTGCTCCAGTATTAGCGGGCATCAAGTGCCGCCTGCACCATTGCGAAGTAGTTGGCATCTGGGATATACCAGGGAATGCTGTTCCCGGAGCCGAGTGCATAGCCGCCCTTGTCTGCGGTTTGCTCCAACATTGCCTTGGAACGTGCATACACCTCCTCCGGCGAGTTGCGGACAATGAAGTCAACGTCAATGCCTCCGATAATGGCCGTCCGGCTCGCGTATTGCTCGTAGGCGTTTTCTACTGGTTGAATCGCATCCTCGTAGGAATGAACGCCGTCATAGTTCATGTCGTCAGTGATGTCATCGAAGACTTGCTGGCGGTTTCCACACGAGTGCAAGATAGCGGGCTTGCCGACTGCATGTGCTGCGGCCACCATGTCGCGGTGCCATGGAAAGACAAAGCGGCGCAAGTCCTTCGGCCTCAGCATGGTCTGCGTCTTGAATCCCCAGTCATCGTTGCAGATGATGCCTCCCACGCCCTCGTGACCGACAGCCGTGGAGTAATATTCGACCAGGCGTGACCCGACGGCTTCAAATATGTCGCAGGCCAACTGCTCGTCGTCCATAATCATCAAGCACAGGTTCTGGAAGCCCACGAGTAAGATGACATTCTCCAGCACGCCGAACGGCCCTTCCACGAGCATCTTCATCCCCTTGGGGAGGATTGCGGCCACTTCATCCAAGTGCTCATAGTGTGCCGACCCGACATCGGGCCACTGGTAGGCGTCGAAACTTTTTCGGTCCGGAATCACAAAACCGTCATTGAGGGAATACGTCTGTTCGCATTCTCGTTCCCCACTTGGAAAATGAAACCCGGGGATTCCAACGGCCACGTAATCGTAACCCAGATTCCTGTTGGCGCATATCACTTCTGCGGTATGCAAAGGGTCGTCCGCCTCATTCGCGGCGGCACCTCGTGCGACCTTCTTGTAGAGATCATCGTTGAGAGATAGCTCGAATAACGTAGGGCGTTTGGGCACCTGTCGGTTTAGAACTGCCAGCAGATTACTGAAGTCCGGCTCGTCTTTCGCGTGCGGGGGTTGTTCCCAGTTTCTGTTGTCCATGTCCTTTCTACCCGGGATTGCCCATATAAGCCAAACCCTCGAGCAACGTGACAAGTCCTTTCGCCGGCCGAGCCCAGGCAGCTGCTGCTGGTCATCTCGCACCCGCCGACGGCCAGGGAGAAGGCAGGTCTCTGCCGGACGCTGGTGGCTCTGTTCCGGGGCCTGGTTCTCAGGAGTAACCAACACAGCGAGGGGGCAAAGCCTAAATCCGGATCTCCTTGCCCAGCCGGGCTGATTTGTATATGCCATCGAGCACCTTCATCACATCCACGCCGTGTTGCGTAGTTGCTATGGGCTTGGTGCCCTCGGTGACTACGTCGATGAAGTGATCAACCGGATTCATGGCCGGCGGCAGATTCTTGATCTTGGAGGTGACGTAGGTGCCGTCCCATTCGCCAAATATATATGCCTCAAACTTGTATCCCTCGCCGACGTTCCTGTGGCAGATTCCCGCCTTGGTGCCGTAGAGGTAACTGGCCATCTCCTCGCTTCGCTCGCAATTGATGGCCCAACTTATATCGACGAGCATCGTCGCCCCGTTGTCGAAGCGGACCATCGCCAGCGCCAGGTCCTCGACGTCGAACTTTTTGTTTGCTTTTTTGGCGAGCTCTTTTCCGAGCATGTCATACGTGCTGCCCGAAGCGGTAACCGGCTTCGGGTTGCCCATCAGCCACATGGCAAGGTCGATCCGGTGGACGCCGAGGTCGATGAGCGGGCCGCCGCCGGACTTGTCCTTCTGGCTGAACCACGGGCCGAACCATGGGATCCCGCGGGTCCGGTGCCAGGTGGTGCGGGCGTAGTAGATATCGCCAACGGCGCCCGTATCGACAATGTTTTTCAGCGCCTGCGCTTCCGGCATGAACCGGTAGGAGAAGTCAATCATCAGTTTTTTTTTCTTCGCCCTGGCGGTGTCGGCCATTTTTTGCGCCTGCTGAGTATTCATCGCCATGGGTTTCTCGCAGAGAACGTGAGCGCCGGCGTTGATGGCTGCCACGGTGACCGGCGCGTGCAGCACGTTAGGGAGCGCTACCACCACGATGTCGGGCTTAGCCTGCCGAAGCATCTTCTTGTAGTCGGTATATGCTTCTTTCACGCCGAATTCCTTGCAGTTCGCCGCCAGGCGCTGCTTGTCGGTGTCACACAGCGCGGTGAGGTCTGCCTTCGGGTTTTTCGCTGCAGCTGCGGCATGGCCTCTTCCTATTCCAAGACCGACGACGGCGACTTTTGGACGGGACTTCATCAGGCTCTCCTTCTTGTCTAGATACCATTACTGCCGCCACAGACGCAGAGCAATTGTGTGCGCGGCACATCTTTGAGGCGAAATCCTACAGAAGGCGCCGAGGAAAGTCAAAACCTAATCGGCCTGCGCGCTGCTGGACGTTTTTGATTAGCGCTTGACACCGGCCTGGGGCACGGCTAGCATTTCTTTGGTTGTGGGGTATCAAGACCTGTGGACGGTTGGAGCCGTGTTCGAGGACCTCGAGAGCAAAAGAGGTGTTGACGATAAAAACAGTGCTAGGTTGCACAAGGCCCCACATGGTTCGGCTTCCAGTCATTAGATATTATGAAAGGGTAGCGTGAGCGAGCGGCAAGTTTCGAACCTAACGACTTACACAATCCGGCGGACAATATTGAGACCGCCACTCAGTAACATCCGCGGCCACCGTGACGTGTTGGTGCCGGTCATGAACCGCCGACTTTTTTCAAGGAGTTGAGCAATGTCATCGGTCAAAACGGTTTCGCTGGTCGTTCTTGCGGTTGCGGTTATTGTTGGGTCTACAGGTTGCGCAGCCTACCGGGCGCCTGTGATGCCTCCCAGCGCGATGATAATAACCAGCATTAAAGCACCGCTGGATATTGACCTCGACAAAACGACCCTGGGCTCGAAAAAAGGCACCGCGTCGTCGGTGTGCATCCTCGGTCTTGTCGCCGTCGGCGATTCCAGCATTCAGGCCGCGGCCAGGGACGGCAACCTCACGACCATCAACCATGCCGATTACGAATACTTGAGCGTGCTCTGGGGCGTCTTCGCAAGGTACGCCACGACCGTGTACGGTGACTGAGTCGCCAACCTTGGCCGAAGCATAGGGAGAAACCCCATGCCAAGAACTGTCGCATTCCTTCTGGTGGTGGCGCTGCTGGCGGCGCTCACCGGGTGCATTCAGCACCAAACACCGGTCAGACCCCCCGAAGGTTGGCTCTACACAGGCTATAGGGCGCCTCTGCCGACGACCTTCAACAACACGAAACTAGGAACAAAAGTCGGAGTTGCCAGAACGGTCTACATCTCCATTCCGTTTTTGTGGATCGACTTCGCGCTCGATAGCTGTGATATCCGAACCGCAGCGAGGAACGGCGGGATTAAAACAGTAACGTACGCCGACTACGAGGTCCAAAAGGTGTTGGGCTTGTTCGGTGAATTCACTGTGCGGGTACACGGCGACTAGCGGCGCGCAGCGACAGCGCACCTCCCGGCTTTAGTTCCGCAATTTCCGCCTGCGGGAGTTTCTGAGACATCACAGCTGCGCCAGCGTGCGGTCGGACCCACACCGCCGCTTACGGGCTGTAGTTAGCGCTTGACACAAGGCTGGTGCACGGCTTAGTATTCGTTTGGTCGTGGGCCGGTGGTCGGTCCCGGTGCGTGTCGCACATTCTCGTACAGGAGGAGGGCACCGATGAAGAGGCATGTATTGATGGTCCTGGTGGTGGCAGCGTTGGGCGCGATGGCGGTTGGCTGCGTCGGTTATGCCGAGTACCTCAATCGCAGCTTCAAGCCCAACATGAACTCGTTCACACGGACCCGGTACAATGTCGAGGAGTTCGAGGTCCTTGGCGTGGTGACGGCGGAGGGTGAATCGCTCTGCGTGCTCGGTGTTTACGTTGGAGGCGAGGAGGGGCAGGCTCTCTTATGGGAGCGGGCCCGCGAGAGGTATGGCGACAACGTCACCGGCATTAAGGACGTGAGCGCCAGGACGGAATATGTTGCCGTACTCCCGCCGATTTTCTCGAAGGTGAAAACCATTTTTGTGGGGACGGCGGTCCACGAAGAGTAGCACCGCCCATCTATAGTTTCTGGTTTGAACGGACAGCGATTATCCTCGAGGTAGTTTCGGCCTTTGGTGCTGATCTGCCTCGAGGATAATTTGCGCTTATGGAGATTTTGCGCGCGATATGAGCCGCTCACCGGGTCAGCCGGTTTTGATGCGGCTGACGTTGATGTCGAGCTTCTTGACACGGTGCCAGAGGCTGCGCTCGGATATACCGAGCAGCTTGGCGGCTTTGGACTGTACGCCGCCGGTGCTGTGCAAGGTGTCCACGATAATCTGCTTCTCCACGTCGGCGATGGTATTATCGAGCGATTCGATGGTTTCGGGGAGGGTGTATTTGGGGTTTTCAGCGATGGACTGTATGTAGGCGGGGAGGCAGTTGGGGGTGATGATCTCTTCGTCGCTCATGACCACGGCTCGGCGGACGCAGTTTTCCAGTTCTCTGACGTTGCCCGGCCAGTGATACATGTGGAGGACTTCCATAGTGTCTCTGGACACGCCACTGACTGAGCGGTGCATATCCTCATTCGCCTGCTGGAGGAAATAGTCAACCAGCAGGGGGATGTCTTCTTTGCGGTCGCGGAGCGGGGGCACCACGATGGAGAAGACGTTCAGGCGGAAATAGAGGTCCTCACGGAATCCCTGTTCCTGCACTGCTTTTGCCAGGTCCTTGTTCGTGGCGGCGATAACG
The DNA here is from genome assembly GCA_030605345.1 of Candidatus Brocadiia bacterium. Lineage (GTDB taxonomy): Bacteria > Planctomycetota > PUPC01 > PUPC01 > PUPC01 > JAUWIN01. The sequence continues at coordinate 1,047 of JAUWIN010000038.1, read as the reverse complement.
CGCACGTCGATGCTTATGGTCTCGGTGCCTCCTACGCGCTCGAATTCTCTTTCCTGCAGGACACGGAGGATTTTGGCCTGGGTCGAGAGGGTCATGTCGCCGATTTCATCGAGGAAAATTGTGCCGGTGTTGGCGAGTTCGAATTTTCCGCTCTTTCGCCCGACGGCTCCGGTGAAGGAGCCTTTTTCGTGGCCGAAGAGCTCACTCTCCAGCAGGCCTTCGGGTATGGCAACGCAGTTGAGCTTGACGAATGGCTTCTCCGCACGTGCGGAATGGTAATGGATGGCCTGTGCGATGAGTTCCTTGCCCGTGCCGCTGTCGCCGCAGATGAGGACTGTGACGTCGGTCTGGACGACCTTTTGTATCAGTTCATAAACCTGCTGCATGGCGCTGCTGCTGCCGATGATGTTTTCGAAGGAGTATTGGCGGCGGATTTTTTGCTCGAGTTTTTTGATGTCCCTCTGGAATTGGCGTTTTTCCAGAGCGCGGCCGATGACGATGCTCATTTCGTCGATCTTGAATGGCTTGGTGAAGAAGTCGTAGGCACCGGCCCGCATGGCGTCGAGGGCGTGTTTGGAGCCATAAGCCGTCATCACGATGATTACTGCTTCCGGGTCGTGCTCCTTGATAAGGGGAATGGCCTCGACGCCGCTCATGCCGGGCAACTGGACGTCCATCATGATGAGGTCAAACGTCTTTTGCTTGACAGCATCGACGGCGGATTCCGCCTCAGATACGGCGTGCACCTGGTAGCCCCGCTTGGTCAGGGCTTCGTTCAGGAAGAAGCGCATGCTTTCGTCGTCATCGACTATGAGCACTTTTTCATTCATGCGCAGCGCCTCTGACCTGTACTCCTGCGCCAGCCCAGGCACCGACACGACAAGCTTGAAGGATTATACTAAATGTGGTGCCGGAGTCCAGTTCGCTTTCGACCTCGATGTGCCCGGAATGGGCTGAGACGATCTGGTTCGCGATGGGAAGCCCCAGCCCTGTCCCGTCGGCCTTGGTAGTGAAGCACGGGGTAAACAGTTTGCTGGGCTCGGCGGG
>JAUWIN010000025.1 GCA_030605345.1 Candidatus Brocadiia bacterium | reverse complement strand
GACTTCCAGCCGGAATAAAAACCCTCCGGCCAAACCTGCGGAAGTGGTAAGCGCCATGGCGCCTCCTCGGGGTATTGCGCCTTGGGAAGCAGTTGCAAAAGGCCTGGAGGGGTGGCACGCCCGCGCCCCCCCCCGGCAAGGGAAAGCTAAGGCGCCAGAAATATGGAGCATATCCGCGCAATAGAAGCATTTCCCAAGTAAGGAGCCGAACCATGAAGAAACTGATCTTGATCAATTGTGTGGTAGTAGTAATGGCCCTTGCCGCAGGCATTCTCTGGTGTAATCACTATGCAGAGCTTGCTGCGTCCCGAGCAGTCGCCGAGAATCAAGAGCGAGAGTTCCAATTCTGGGAGCGCAGGTTGGTGCCGATGTATCAGGAAATGGGAGTTCGACACCACGAGAACCCGCCGACGAAAGAGGAGCTATTTGGTCCTCTTCTCAAAATGTTGGAACCGATGCAAGAGCGGCCGGACTGACGGTTACTCTCGCTTGGTCTGTTTGGGGGCGAATTGGGCTTGCGAGCCAGACAGCGCTGCTTCCTCGTTGTTGTGGCTATCGCAAATGTAGGTCTCGCCCGTTAGTTTGTAGGAAATGGCCGATGTCCCGGCGGGCGTGCTTGAAGCCCAGCGCGAGAAAATGCTATAATTCCCGCCAATCAACCGCTGTGTTCATGGGCGCTGCGCCGATAGAGCGCCATCCGATGGACGAGAGGCACGAGTGTCTGAGCTGAGTCGAAGGCGGTGGTGGGAGACGCTTACTCCCGTGCAGCTCCTCGCTATCTGTTTCGTCGCTGCCATCCTCGCGGGCACATTTCTGCTCTGGCTGCCTTTTTCGACAACCGAGCCAATCAGCCTGATCGACGCGCTGTTCACGGCAACCTCCTCGGTCTGTGTGACCGGTTTGATTGTGGTGGAGACTGGCACGCGGTTCACCGCGTTCGGCCAGGGCGTGATTCTCTGCCTGATTCAACTCGGCGGGCTGGGAATTATGGCCACCTCCACGGTGGTGCTTCTGACCCTGGGGCAGCGCGCATCGCTGCGGAACCTGATTATGCTCCGCGAGGAATACACCGTTTCGGGCATCGGGTCGACCAAAAAACTGCTCCTCACCGTCGGTGCGTTCACACTTATTGCCGAGGCGATTGGTGCTCTCATCCTCATCAACAGGTTCGGCGTGGACAGTTCCGGGGCCCACCACCCGGTCTGGTGCGGCATATTTCACTCTGTGTCGGCGTTCTGCAACGCTGGCTTTTCGCTCTTCCCTGACAGTTTTGCCCGCTACAGGGGCGACCTCACGGTGAACCTTGCCCTGCCCCTTCTCATCGTCGTTGGTGGGCTTGGCTTTCCGGCGCGCATTGACCTGTTTCGGAAGATCAGGGCGCGGGTGAGGGGCGACCGGCTGGCGCTCAGCCTGCACGCGAAGATTGTCTTCGGTGCAACTGGAGCGCTGCTGGCGGCTGGCATGTTGACGTTCCTTGCGCTGGAGGCGCCAGGCCTCGAGGATGCGTCCTTCTTCGAGCGTGTCGGTGCGTCGTGGTTTCAGTCGGCCACTACGCGGACGGCAGGGTTCAGCACAGTGGATTTCGGCGAGGCGTCGGAACCGACGCTGCTGGTGACGCTGGTCCTGATGATCATTGGCGGCTCGCCCGGGTCAACCGCTGGCGGCATCAAGACCACCACGTTCGTCGTCATACTTGCTGTGGTCGCGGCGCGCCTCCGTCGTCGGCAGCGGGTCGAGATCGGAAAGCGGACTATCCCGGCGGCGGTAATTACCAAGGCGCTGGTCGTCGCGGTACTAGGGGTAGCGCTAATTGTTTTCGCAACCCTTCTGCTCCTGTTGACCGACGGGGCAGCGGTGGAGCAGTCCACTGGGCGGGGGAGCTTCATCAGCCTTTTGTTCGAGGTCGTCTCCGCCTTCGGGACAGTTGGGCTGAGCGTGCTCAGCACGGCCGCCACCGGCTCCTTGACATGGGCGGGGAAGCTGGTCATCATATGCGTGATGTACCTTGGCAGGCTGGGGCCGCTGGTACTGGCGCAGATGGTTCTGTCAGCGGACAAGCCGGTGAAATACAAGTATCCTGAAGAACACCTGCTCGTCGGGTGAAAGGTGGCCTGATGAAACGGTTCGCAGTGTTGGGCCTTGGGCAGTTCGGAACCGCCGTGGCGGAGAACCTCGTCCGGTATGGCGCTGAGGTGGTGGTTATCGATTCCAGCGACGAGCGTATCAGCGAGATCAAGAGTCAGGTCACCAACGCGCTGGTGGCAGAAGTCACAGACCGCAACACAATCATCAGCCTCCTGAGCGAGGGGATCGATTGCGTCATTATCAGCCTCGGCCCTCGGATTGAGGCGTCGGTCCTCGCCACCTTTTATGCCAAGGAGGCGGGGGTCAAGGAAATTATCGTGAAGGCGAATTCGCCCGACCACGCCAAGCTACTCGAGCGCGTGGGCGCCACACAGGTCGTCACACCCTCCGAGACTCAGGCCAAGCGGGTCGTGACAAGATTGGTGCGTCCGAACGTCCTCGATTCGCTGCCGCTGGCCGATGGGTTCAGCGTCTGGGAAGTCAAAGCACCTAGGCGCTTCATCGGCAAGACACTGCGGCAGCTTGACCTCCGAAAGAACATGCGGCTCGACGTCATTGCTATTCGCCACGGGGGCAATGCATCTGAGAACAGCGGCGAACTCGAAGGCATCCCGTCCCCCGACCGCGAGCTCCGGCAGGGCGATACTCTCTTCATCCTCGGCCGCGAGAAGGACATCGCCAAGATCAAAGAATAACATGCACATCCTCCCTGCCATCGACCTCAAGCACCGCCTGGACCTGGCCTTGAAACAAAGGCTATAAAAATATAAAATCTCCCTCGTTCTGTTCGCCGAATTTTATCTGAGAGACTCGAATGCGGGTACAATGCACCAAGTGTGGAGCGGTCGGCAATGTCAAGAGCGCCGACCCGGCCAAGCGGTTCAAATGCCCCAAATGCGGCGGGGCCATGCAGGCGGTAAAAGAGACAGCCGCGGTGCAGAAGCCGAGTCGGCCAACTTCGGCCCCTGGCAGGAAGGTCACCGCGACCGTCAGGAGGTCAAAGAGCATCGCGGCCCGGCGGCGGAAGAGCAAGAGCCCCTCTGTTCTTGCCATTGTCCTCGCCGGGCTGGTGGCAGCCGCGGTTGGCGCCGGCGGGTATTACCTATACAGGTCAAGGACGCAGCCCGGGCCGGGCGCTCGCGCGCTGGCTTTGTTGCCGGCGTCAACTCTCGCCGGTATGTCAGTGGAGAATGTTGACCGCCTCGAGACCGAACTGGCGCGCTTCAGCGGGTGTAACCCGTATAAGTTGAAAGGGGCCGTGGGAGGTTATCGTAAGCGTGCTGAGAGCTGGGTTGCCACCGGACTTGGCGTTCCGTATGACCAGGCGTCGCGCCTTGTCCGGTCCGTTGGCGCCGCAGGCGTCGGGATCGTTCCGATGAAGGACGGGCCGCCCGCTGTGGTGGTTCTGCTGGTTCTCAACCACGGTGGTGTGGTGGACGAGTTGGTCGCCGATGCGCTGAAGCCGGCCGAGAGTATTTCGGGAAACATCATCTACATCGGGCGGCGGTTTTTTCTCGCCCGCCTTGAGAATACGGTGGCTTTGTGCAGCCGGCGCGAGCCGCTCAGGTCAATGATAAGAAGCTCCGTCGGCGGGGGCGGCAACTCGCTGGGGCGTGACCCGCTGTTTACCGACGCGCGGGCCGCCTATTCCCGCAAGGGCCGCGCATGGTTTTACGTTTCCGGGGCGGCGCTCAAGTCGCCGGAACATCTGGGCGAATTGACAGGCCCGATGTCCGCGGCTGCGTCGCTTGCACCCGGGATGAAGTATGTTGCCGGTTTTCTCAAGCTGGATGACCCACGCGTGCTGGCGCGGGCATACGCGGAGCTCCCTGACGAGCACGGGGAGTATGACGATGTTCGCCTGGAGCCGCGGGAGTTGACAACCGCTGAGTTCATGCCCGCCGATGCACAGATAGCAACGATGTTGTCACTGGGCGCCCCCGAACGCACCTACGAGCGAGTGGTGACAGCGCTGAACCCTAAATTCAAGGAGGAATTCGGCCTGGACTTGAGGAGCATGATCGAGCATTTCGAGACCGGTGGTGAGGAGAAACTCGACATCGCCTCGGAGGTCGTGCCGATTTTGCGGGGAGAAGTTGGGTTTTTCCTTTCAGCGGGGAAAATGCCGTCCGGCGCTGTCATCCTGCCGGTGGTCGAGCAGAAAAAAGCGCTGGAAGTAGTACGCCGACTGGTGAAGAAAGTGTGCGGCACGGAACCCAAGCCCACCACGCAGGGCGGCCTGGAAGTGTGGCAGGCCGGCTCCATGCCGCCGGTGGCATATACGTTCATTGACGGCGCCCTGGTGGTCAGCACGGGGCGGCCGGGCCTTTCGGCTGTGGCGGATGCCAGAACATCGAAAAAGACCCTGGCGAATGACCCGGGCTTCAAAAAACCAACAGCCGGGCTGCCGACCGAGTCGACGCTGCTCTTCGTGGTCCGGGAGCGCGCGGCAGGGAGCGAGCAAGAATCCGGTGCCAGCAGGGCTTCCGCCGCCGTGAGCCTGTCGATGGAACGCTCAGGCGTCTCCATTTTTGTCTCCATACCGAACGCGGCCCGTGCGCTGGTGGCAGGCGCTGCGGGACCGCTCATGTTCCCAGCTCCAGAGGCTGAGACAAGCGAAGCATCAAGCCCCGGAGACGCTGGCCTCTAAATCCGCCCCCTCCGTTCCGGAGCAAATTCAATGGCTCGTCGCACCGAAGAGCTCGCTGCCAGAGACAAAAAATATTTCTGGCACCCATTCACTCAGATGAAAAAATGGCTGGAGGAGGCCCCGCTGATTGTCGAGACCGGGCAAGGGGCAAAACTGACCGACACCGAGGGCAAGCAATACATCGACGGCGTAGCGTCGTTGTGGTGCAACATCCACGGGCACCGCAAGCACGAGATCGACGAAGCCGTCCGAGACCAACTGGGCCGGATCGCACACTCCACTGCACTCGGCCTCAGCGGCCCCCCCGCCATCGACCTTGCCGAGCGGCTGGTGCAACTTGCTCCGAAACCGCTGGCCAAGGTGTTTTATTCCGACAGCGGGTCGGAAGCAATGGAGATTGCCCTGAAGATTGCGTTCCAGTATTGGCAGCAGAAGGAGGGTGGGAGCGCCCGCCGCAGGAAGTTCGTGGCGCTCGAACTGGCCTACCACGGCGACACCATCGGCGCCGTCAGCCTGGGCGGCATATCACTGTTCCACGCCACGTACCGACCGCTGCTTTTCGAGACGCTTCGGGCGCCGGCGCCGTACTGCTACCGATGCTCGCTCGGACTGGAGCCCGGCACGTGCTCGCTGGCCTGCCTCGAGAAAATGGACCAATTGCTGCAGCAGAACGCAGGCGAGGTCGCGGCGGTTGTGGTGGAGCCGCTGGTCCAGGGCGCTGGCGGAATGATTGTTCACCCGGCCGGATACCTGGAGGGGGTGCGGGCGCGGTGCGAGAAGTATGGGGTACTGCTGGTCTGCGACGAGGTGGCGGTCGGCTTCGGCCGCCCCGGCAGGATGTTCGCCTGCGAGCACGAGGGCGTCAGCCCGGACATCATGGCCGTCGGGAAGGGGCTGACCGGTGGGTACCTCCCGCTTGCCGCCACGCTGACCACAGACGAGGTGTATTCGGCGTTCCTGGGCGAGCACGAAAAGTTCAGGACGTTCTTCCACGGCCACACCTACACCGGCAACGCGCTCTGCTGCGCCGCTGCGCTGGCCTCGCTCGACATTTTCGAAAGGGAACAGACGCTTGCCCGAATCCAGCCCAGAATAGAACAACTATCGCGGCGGCTGGAGCAATTCCGAAATCTCGAACACGTGGGTGATGTCCGCCAACGGGGTCTCATCGCCGGCATCGAACTCGTCGAGGACCGCCGAACCAAAAAAGAATATCCCCCCGCGGAAAACGTCGGCATGCGCGTGACAAGGGCGGCGCGTGACCGGGGACTCATCACCCGGCCGCTCTCGGATGTTATGATCGTCATGCCGCCGCTGTGTATCTCAAACTCGGAACTGGACAGCCTGCTCGACATCCTTTTGGATTCTATCCGTCAGGTGACGGAGCGGGAGGGATAATGCGGAGACCAGGCGGGCTGCTCAGCGGACTTGCTGTTATCGTCGTTGTGCTTTCGTTGCTCCTGACAAGAGCTCCGCTGGGTTTGTCGGCGGGCCCGGATGCGGAGGCGTCGCCGCCACCCTCGAAGCTCGTCACCTGGCTCGAGGAGCAGCATCTCGGGCCGGTTGCCGTTGTGGTTGTCATTGCGATGCTGCCCATCTTCGAGTTGCGCGGCTCGGTCCCCGTCGCGATTCTCTATTACGGGATGCCGGTCTGGGAGGCGTATGCGCTGTCCGTCCTCGGCAACATGGTTCCGATAGTTCCGATTATCCTTCTAATCGGGCCGGCCTCGAGTTTCCTGATGAAGCGGTCGAAGCTGTGCCACCGGTTCTTCACCTGGGTGTTCGAGCGGTCACGGCGGAGGGGGGGAGACCTGGTCGAGAAGTACGAGGCACTGGGGCTGGCGATCTTCGTCGCCATCCCGCTGCCGGTGACCGGGGCGTGGACCGGTTCGCTGCTTGCGTTCCTGATGCGTGTTCGCGCCCGGCGCGCGTTCCCTGCAATTCTCGCCGGCGTTCTGACCGCGGGCGTCGTCGTCAGCGTGGTGACGCTCTTCGGCCGAGAGACCTTCCGTTTCCTGATAAAGATGTAGGCCGGTTCAGCGCCACGTACGGCCAGTGCGACCTTTTGTGGATGGGCTGTCAGAGCGCCCCGTCGAGCGCCTTCTTGAGGCTGTGTTCGTTCTGCACGCCGATGAACTGCTGGACCTTCTCTCCGTCTTTGAACACCATGACGGTGGGTATGGCCATCACCCTGAACTTGGCCGCGGTTGCGTTGTTTTCATCGACATTGAGTTTGCCGACCGTTGCCTTGCCTTCATAGGCTTGGGCGAGTTTTTCGACCGCCGGTCCCTGTATCAAACACGGCGCGCACCACGGAGCCCAGAAGTCCACAAGCGTCACCCCGGATTTCACTGTCTCATCAAAATTGTCGTCGGTTATTATTTCGACCACCATCGAACGACCTCCGTAAATCGCGTGACTTGCCACGTTGATTATACCAGGATACCGCCCTCTCGTAAATGTTCCCCTCCGGATTGACGTCGAATAGCGCCCGGCCGAGCAAAAGATGCGCGCTGCCCGGCAGAACCTCCTTTAGACCTCCGCCGCTATCAGATCAGCGGTGCGAGCAGTTCGATTGCCTGGCGGATGCCCTCGTCTTGCTCCGGGCCGCTGACCTCGCGCTCGATGGTCCACGGGCCGCTAAAGCCCTTCTCCTTCATCCGCCGGATGAGTATGGGGAAATTGACTTGGCCCTCGCCGAGCGGCTTTTCGTGGCCGAGCGGCTCGTCGCGGTTGGGCCAGACGCCGTCCTTCAGGTGGCAGGCCCCGATGTGCTCGCCGAACAGCTCGACGCAGTCGAGCGGGTTCGACCTGCCGTACAGGATGACGTTCGCCGTGTCGAAGTTGACTCCGAAATTCTCTGCACCGATGTCCTGAATGGTCCGCCTGAGCGTGGAGGCCAGTTCCGAGCCGGTCTCCACAAGACCGTTCTGCCCGTTCGCCTTCAGGTAGGCGCACACGTCCTGCATCGTTTCTATGAACGAGATATAGACCGGGTCAGTCTCGTCGTCGGGGATGAAGCCAATGTGGAGGACGATGTTCTCGATGCCGACTCCCTTAATTACGTCGGAGAAATGTTTGAGCAGTTCAACCCGCATGGGGCGCAGGTCTGGCGGGACCAGGCCCAGAGTCGCCGGGCCGTTGAGGTTGTCGTAAGCTTGGCCGTCGAAGCCGCAAGTGATGGCGCTGATTTCCATGCCGGTCTGCTTCACCGCCGCCTTGACCTTCTCCGACGCAAATGCCTGATCCACGTTTTCCGAGCCGCAGTGGAGTTGGCAGGTCGGTATGCCGAAGCTCTGGATCCTGTTGAACACGGCGACGAGGTCGGCATCTCTGCTCACACCCGCCATCAGTCCAAACTTCCCCTCTGTCATTCTTGCTCCTTCCTGACTTGCTGCCTATGACCGCCACATCCTTCGGGCGGTTAAAGCCTTCCCGACCGCAAAATCCCCCAGGCGAGCCAGGCCGAGAGCACCCCGGCGAGCGCGTAGCCCAAGGCCCCCGGCACGGAAACACCCCGGAAGGGGAGAAACTCAGCCTGAATCATCAGGGAAGACGCCACCAGCACAGCCGCAACGTAGATGCTGATAGACAGCCGATTGCTGGCACGGTCGAGCTCACTAACCGTGCGCTCCAGCCCAGTGTGGCGGAAACTGACCTGGAGCCGGCCGGACTCGGCCTTCCTGATGATGCTGCGCAGGTCGCGCGGGAGGTCCCTCAGCATCTGCAACACGCCCAGGGCGTTCACGCCTGCGTGTTTCGCCCAGCGGCCCGGCCATAGTTTCTCCTTCATCAGTTCCTTTGTGCTGGGCGCCAGCACCTGAATGATGTCATACGACGGCGCAAGCGTCCGGGTCACGGCCGACAACTCCGCCATCGACTTGCCCAGGAGGACGAGGTCGCGGGGCAGGGAAAGGTCATTCTGCCGGGCAACGCGAGTCAGGTCGCTAAACACCCGGCGGGTATCTATCCGGCCCAGCGGCATGCCCCTGTATCTGTGAAACAGGTCGGTAACGTCGCGGGTGAACTGCTTCTGCTCGAACTGTTCACCTGCCGCCCCCAGCTCGGCCCCGGTCTCGGCGGCGAATTGAATCTCTTCGGAGACCCCCGCGCCGAGCATAGCCGTCAAATGCCCCTGCGTCTCCGAACTCAGGTGGCCCACCATCCCGAAATCGATGATACCGATCTTGCCGTCATCCAACACCAGAAAGTTGCCCGGGTGGGGGTCGGCGTGGAACGTGTCTTCGCGGAAGTACTGGTTCACGAAGCACTCGGTGAGTGTCTTGGCCAGTTGTATCCTGTCGTGCCCGCGTTGTTCGAGTTCCTCGACGTCGCCGATGGAAACGCCCTCCAGCCGCTGAATGGTCAGGACTGCCGAGGTGGTCAATTCCCAGAACACAGCCGGCGCGCAGGTGCCGTCGGCTTCCCGGAGCATGTCATGGAACCGAGCGGTATTAGACGCCTCCACGGTGAAGTCAAGTTCGTCCCGGATGGCCCGCCCGAACTCATCGATAATCTGCGAGGGGCGCAGTTCCGGCAGCCGCGCCTCGGCCAGTCGCGCGACCAGGCGCAGTATGGCCATGTCCGCAAAAATGGATGCCTCGATGCCCGGCCTGCGTATCTTCACCATCACGTTGGTTCCGTCCTTGAGCACGGCGCGGTGGACCTGTGCGATGGAGCCGCAGCCGCTGGGCTGCTGTTCAAAAGAACGGAAAACCTCCGAGACCGGCATCCTGAGTTCGTCTTCGACAATCTGCCGCGCCGCGGCGGGATCGAACGGCTCTACGCGGTCCTGCAACTGTTTAAACGCTTCTGCAAAACTGGGCCCCACGATGTCAGGCCTGGAGGAGAGAGTCTGTCCCAGTTTGATGAATGTGGTGCCCAACTCCTGGAGGGCATTCACCAGCCTTTGCTCGGTGGTTGGAGCCTTGTCCGTCACTGCCGCCCGGCGGGCAAACAGCCTCCTGGCAAACGGGATGTGCTCCTGAAGGTTCAACCGGCTGATGAAGTGGCCGAATCCGTGACGAGCGAATACGGCAATAATCTCGCCGAGGCGCTGCAGGTTCCTCGGCAGCCTGGCAATGTTGGCAAGGGCCAAGGCGCCTTACCCCTTGATGTTCACTTTAACACCGATCCCGGCGAACTGGTTTTTGCACTCCTCGGCTTGTTCCTCGGTCAGACCTCTTGCCACAGTGACGACCGATTTCTTGTTCAGTTCGGAGGTCGCTTCCTGTTGGTTCACGCCCAGGTAATGCGCCATCAGTTCGGCCGCACTGCGCTTTTTCTCCCCTTTGATCTTGCCCACCAGCGTCACCCTGCAGGAGCCTTCGCCGCCGATGCCGCGGCCAGGCGGGGGGGCCGGCGCCGGTTCCGCCCGTTTCCGCTGCGGACGGCCCTCTTCGAGCACCACTTCCTCCTCGGAAAGTTCAGCCGGCTGTTGTTCCTCCTCCATCGGCTCGAGAACCACTTCCTCAGCAGCCTCGGGTTTCGGTGGCGCTGGCCGTGGCTGTGCCTCAGTTTCGGCCGGCAGAGCAGCCGATTCGGCGGGCTGCGCAGCTTCCGCCGCCGGAGTAGCCCCGGGCCGCACCTGCAACTGCAACCACGCACCGCAGTTCGGACAAATGACGTGATCGGCCGGCCTCTTGGCAATATCCGGCAGCAGCGGCCACCGCAGCACCTGCAACTTACCCACCGACTGACCGGTGATATGGACATCTGCCCCCAGCGCCTTCCGCCCGGTTGCATAGGTCCCAACGCTGCGGGCCTGCTGCGGCGTCAACTTGTCCAGCAGGATGATGGGCGCATTCTTTGCCACGTTCAGCGCGTTCGGCATGTCAAGCGGGAACAAATTCGTCAACTCTTCCGCCACGGCCCGAAGCGAGCCGGACCGAACGCCCTTCAGCACGACCTTAAATTCACTCTTTATTTCGGAAGCCTCAGCCATCCACCCGCCTCCCTTGGACCGAGAACGACGAATACCCGGCACGGATACTAACACTTCGCCCGCTGAGTGTCAAGCCGCGGTCATTCAATTCTCTGCGAAGTACCCCCGGCATGGTGCACCGGTGATGATGGAGTTGAAGTTTCCCCAAAAAATGCGGCATTTTTATTTGACAGGGGGCCGCATTGGCGTATAATTCCAGGTTTGCGGTATCTGGTGGCTTCGTTGGGCCAGCGTAGCTTAAGGGAAGAGCTCCCGCCTTGTAAGCGGGCGGTTGTGAGTTCGAATCTCACCGCTGGCTCCACCGGCGGGCCCTTGACAAGTGGAACGCAGAGCTGGGCGTTAGCCTGTAACGGTTCAGACCTATCGCGTGGCTCCCTGGCGCGGGCGGGCAGATTCCCGAGCGGCCAAAGGGACCAGACTGTAAATCTGGTGGCTCAGCCTTCGGAGGTTCGAATCCTCCTCTGCCCACCACCCACGGCTGGCGAAGCCGGGGACCAGGTTCCGCGGGCGTAGCTCAGTGGTAGAGCCCCAGCCCTCCAAGCTGGTTGCGTGGGTTCGATCCCCATCGCCCGCTCCAGAAAGGCTGGTGTAGCTCAGCGGCAGAGCGCGTCCTTGGTAAGGACGAGGTCATGGGTTCGAGCCCCATCACCAGCTCCCGTGTTGGCGCACAAATTGGGAAGCAAATTCAGGTCCGGGGGTCGCGTGCATGGCGCGAGCAGCAGGGCCAAAAGTAGTTCGGAGGTAATACAATGGCAAAGAAGGAAGTATTTGAGCGGACGAAGCCACACGTCAACGTCGGCACCATCGGCCACATTGACCACGGCAAGACAGTCCTGACCTCGGCAATCACAATGCTCTGCGAGAAGAAGGGACTGGGCAAGAGCAAATCATACGCGGAAATCGCCAAGGGCGGCACCGTCCGTGACGCGAGCAAGATTGTGACTATCGCGGTGGCTCACGTTGAGTATGAAACGGAGAACCGCCACTACGCCCACATAGACTGCCCCGGGCACGCCGACTACATCAAAAACATGATCACGGGCGCGGCGCAGATGGACGGGGCCATACTGGTGGTTGACGCCGCCGACGGCCCCATGCTCCAGACCCGCGAGCACGTGTTGCTGGCCCGGCAGGTCAACGTCCCCGCTCTCGTGGTGTTCCTCAACAAGGTGGACCTGGTGGACGACCCCGAGTTGCTCGACCTGGTGGAGCTGGAAGTCCGTGAACTGCTCACCAAGTACGATTTTCCCGGTGAGGACATGCCGGTCATACGGGGCTCGGCGCTGAAAGCTATGCAGGCCGAGGGCGACCCTGATAACGAAGAATGCAAGCCGATAATCGAGTTGTTGGATGCCTTGGACAAGAACATTCCCCAGCCCAAGCGCGACATCGACCAGCCGTTCCTGATGGCGATCGAGGACGTGTTCAGCATCAAGGGCCGCGGCACCGTCGGCACCGGCAGGATCGAGCGCGGCAAGGTCCACGTCGGCGACAGCGTGGAGATCGTCGGAATCACCGACACCCGCAAAACCACCTGCACCGGCGTCGAGATGTTCAACAAGACCCTTGAAGAAGGCATCGCGGGCGACAACATTGGTGTGCTGCTCCGTGGAGTCGAGAAGGACGAACTGCAGCGGGGCCAGGTGGTCGCGCAGCCCGGCACTATCACCCCCCACAGGAAGTTCGACGCCCAGGTCTACGTGCTGTCAAAGGAGGAGGGCGGCCGTCATACCCCGTTCTTCGGCGGATACCGGCCCCAGTTCTACTTCAGGACAACCGACGTTACAGGAAGCATCGAGCTGCCCGAAAAGATCGAAATGGTGATGCCGGGAGACAACGCCGAGATTAAAGGCCAACTGATTCAACCGATCGCGATGGAAACGAACATGCGGTTCGCCGTCCGCGAAGGCGGGAGGACAGTAGGCGCCGGCGTGGTCATTAACATCGTTGAATAAGCTACAGCAATCAGTCGAAGCTGAGGGCCGCCATGCGGCAGTATGTGACGCTTGAGTGCACCGAATGCAAGAGCAAAAACTACCGGACCAGCAAGGAGACTCGCGGCTCCAGCAAGCTGGAGCTGAGCAAGTACTGCCGCTATTGCAGGAAGCACACCAAGCACAAAGAGCGCAAGAAGTAACCCGGTCGGCCTTGTTCGGGCGCGGGCCTGTCCGAAAACTTTGCGCGGCCGCAAAAGGCCAGTAGCTCAATTTGGCAGAGCACCGGTCTCCAAAACCGGCGGTTAGGGGTTCAAGTCCCTTCTGGCCTGCCAGGACAGTTATGCCGGTTGAGCGTCCGGTCCGAGACAGGGTGGTCCATGCGGATATACAAGAAAGAAGAGGGCATGTGGGCGCGAGTGCCGGCGGCGATCGCCGGTGGTATCATCACCGTCTACGCCTCCCGCGCCGCCAGCAGCTGGGGCCGCGGTGCCGCATCCTATATCTGGGCCGGGGCGGTGTTTGCCGTGCTGGGCTTTGTGACGCTATACATCGCCTTCTTCCACAGGAAAACGGCCGATGTGCTCATCGACACAGAAAGCGAAATGAGAAAAGTCGTGTGGCCTACCCGTGAGGAAGTCAGTGGTTCGACCGGCGTGGTGATCGCGACCACCATAATCCTCGGCGCAGCCATCTACACAGTGGATATACTTCTCGCCAACTTCTTCACACTTGTCGGTCTTTACTGAGTTTCAGGGACCCGCCGTGAAGCAGCAGTGGTACGTGTTGCGGGTGCAGACAAACCGGGAAGAGACGGTGCGAGATGCGCTCCTCACCCGTGTCCGCGCCGCGAAAATGGAGGAGACCATCAAAAACGTCCTCGTGCCGACCGAAACCATCTCGGAAATCAAATCCGGCAGGAAACTCACCGCCGAGCGCAAGATATACCCCGGATACATCTTCGTGGAAATGGAGCTGCTTGAGGAAACGCTCGCCGTCGTCAAAAACTGCCCCGGTGTCGGCGACTTCCTCGGCTCCGGCGGGGACGCCATCCCGCTCAGCGAGAAAGAAGTCGAAAAGGTCACAGCGGAAGCCGAGAAGAAGGAAGAAGCCCCAACCATTAAAATCGACTTCGACCCCGGCGACAATATCAAGATCGGTGAGGGCGCGTTCAAAAACTTCGACGGCGTAGTGGGCGAAGTGATAGCAGATAAAGGGCTCTTGCGGGTGATAGTGACCATATTCGGCCGCCCCACACCCGTCGAACTCGAATACTGGCAGGTCGAAAAAACGTAGTGCGGCCTGTGCGCACGAACACGGGCAGGAACCGATGGCAAAAGAAATAGTCGAAATCCTCAGAATGCAGATCCCCGCGGGGCAGGCCACCCCCGGCCCGCCGGTCGGAGTTGCCCTCGGCCCCAGGGGTATCAATCCCGGCGCCTTCTGCAAGGAATTCAACGACCGCACTCGCGACCGCCAAGGCATCGCGGTCACGGCGGAATTGACAATCTACAAGGACAAATCGTTCAACTTCACCGTGCTGCGACCACCTGCCTCAGCCCTGCTGAAAAAAGCCGCAAACATAGTCAAGGGGTCCGGCCAGCCCAGCACCGAGAAAGTCGCCCAGATCACCCTGGCAGACGTCGAAGCCATCGCCAAGGAAAAGATGAGCGACCTCAACACCTCTGACCTCGCCTGCGCTGTGAAGCAAATCGAGGGCACTGCACGCAGTATGGGCATCGACATCACTGACAAGCCCTCCGAAAGCGGCCAGCAACAGCCGCCGGCCGACGAGGCGGAACAAAAGGAAGGGCAATGAGCAAAAGTAAGAAATACCTCCAGGCCAGAAACGCAGTGGACGGTTCCGCCGAGTATCCCCTGTCCGAGGCTTTGGAACTGATTAAGCGCCAGCCCCCAGCCAGGTTCGACGAAACCATTGACCTCGCCATCAGCACCGGCCTCGACCCCAAGAAGCCCGACCAGGCCCTGCGCGGGACCATCTCGCTGCCCAGTGGCACGGGCAAGTCAGTCCGCGTGATTGCGTTCTGCGCCGACGATCAGGCCGAAGCCGCTAAGGCCGCCGGCGCCGCGGAGGCCGGCGGACAAGAACTCGTCGACAAAATAAACGATGGCTGGCTCGAATTCGACGTGGCCCTCGCCCCGCCCGCAATGATGAAGTTCGTCGGCAAACTCGGCCGGGTCCTCGGCCCGAAAGGCCTGATGCCCTCGCCGAAATCCGGCACCGTCACCAACGATATTCCCGCCGCCGTCAGCGAGTTCGCCGCAGGAAAAATAGAATACCGCCTCGACCCCGGCGGCAACATCCACGCACCGGTCGGCAAAAAGTCCTTCCCCGCCGAGGACCTCGCCGAAAACGTCCGTGCGCTGGTCGAACAGATACGCCGTTCGAGACCGTCCTCGGCCAAGGGCAAATACATAAAAGGAATCACCCTGGCCGCCACCATGGGGCCAGGTGTCAAGGTGGCAGTCTGATACCGCAACAGGGGTGGTGCGGCCGGCACCAGCCGCAGCCCCGGGAAAGCACGCAATGCCAAGCAGACTCAACAAGCTGATGGTCGAGGAACTGGCGGAGAAGTTCCGCCAGGTTGACACCTGCATCTTCGTCGATTTTACCGGCCTCACCGGCCGCAAGGCGGCGGACCTTCGGCACCAGCTCCAGGCCACCTGCGGCCAAGCGGCGGCCTTCACCATGGTCAAAGCCTCGCTCGCCAAGCGGGCTTTCGCCCAGATAGAAGGCATGGCCGCCCTGGCCGACGACGGCCTGCTCGACGAACTCACCACCGGGCCGACAGGGATCGCCTACGGCTCCGAAGACCCCGTGCAGGCCGCCCGAACCCTGCCCGAGTGGAGCAAGAAGGAGCGCGTTCTGCGTTTCAAGGGCGGGCTCCTCGCCGGGCGTCCGCTCGCCGCCGAGGCCGTCGCCGAACTGGCCAAAATCCCGCCCAAGCACATCCTCATGGCGCGGGTGGTCGGCACCATCGCGGCGCCGCTCACCAGCCTGCTGCGGGTCGCCCAGGGGCCGATACGGAAATTGCTCGGCCTGGCCGACGCCCTCGCCGAGCAAAACGCGCGGAAAGAAACAGAGTCCGATTAAACAGGAGAGGCACAATGGCAAAAGCACCGGAAGCAACAAAAGAAAAAGAATCTGCGGAGGCGGCCCCGGCCCCGGAACCCACGGGTAAGATCGCCGAAGCGCTCGAACTCGTCTCCGGCATGACCGTGCTCGAACTGTCAGAGTTCGTGAAGGCTGCGGAGGAAAAGTTCGGCGTCACCGCCGCAGCGCCGGTAGCCGCAGCAGCGGCGGCAGGCGCGGAGGAAGCCCCCGCGGAAGAAGGAAAGACAACAGCCAACGTCATCCTCAAGGCCGCTGGCGAGCAGAAACTCCAGACCATCAAGGTGGTCAGGCAACTTACCTCGCTGGGGCTGAAGGACGCCAAGGCGCTGGTGGACAGCGCACCCAAGCCGGTGGGCGAGGAGGTCCCCAAGGAAGAGGCCGAGAAAATGAAGGCGGCACTGGAAGAAGTCGGCGCAAAGGTCGAACTCAAGTGAACGGCGCTTCGTGGCACCGGCCTTTGCCGCCCGTGAGCGCGTCCTGCCAGCGGCAGGGTCGCCACGGCCGCCACGACCGTGCTGCACGCGAACCGACATCAGCGGCCAGAATAAGTCCTTCTTCGGAGCAGCGAAATGGAAATCCGTAACTATGGAAACGTCGGCGACGCGGTCGAGGTCCCCGACCTCGTAGCCGTCCAGACCAAACCGTACAAGGACTTTCTCCAGGCCGACGTCCCTCCGGCCAAGCGGGACAACAAGGGCCTGGAGGCCATCTTCCGCGAGACCTTCCCCATTCTGAGTTACGACCAGAGCCTCCGGCTGGAATACCTCCGTTACGAACTCGGCCGGCCCCGCTACACCCCCGACGAATGCCGAAAACTTGGGCTCACATACGGCCGGCCGCTCACCGTCCACGTCCGATTCGTCGGGCCGGAGACCATGGACGAAGGTGTCTACCTCGGCGACATCCCCCTCATGATGGGCGGGGGAGAGTTCATCGTCAACGGCGCCGAGCGCGTCATCGTCAGCCAACTCCACCGCTCACCCGGCGTTGATTTCAACGTCGAGCCGCACCCCAGCGGCAAGAAACTATACTCCTGCCGCATCATCCCCGAGCGCGGCAGTTGGATTGAACTCGCCGTCTCCAAAAAAGACGTCCTCAGCGTCAAGATCGACCAGAGCGGCAAGTTCCCAGCCACCACCCTCCTCCGCTGCCTGGGCGAAAAATACGGCACCACCGAAGACCTGCTCAGGATGTTCTACGAGACCAAGAAAATAAGTGTTAAGAACAAGCCTGACCTGAAGAAGCTCCGCGGCAGCATCGCCGTCGGGGCGCTGGTGAACGCGTCCACCGGCGAAATCATCGTCGAGAGCGGCAAGGTCATCGACGAGACCGCCGCCGAGTTCATCGCCGCATCCTCGCTCGACAAGGTCGAGGTCATCACGGAGGTGGACGACCCACTCGTCCTCAACACCATCGGCGAAGACCCCACCCATACCTACAAGGAGGCACTCGAGCGCATCTACAAGCGTCTCCGCCCCGGCAACCCGTTCCAACTGAAGCGTGCGCAGCAGCTGTTCCACGAACGGTTCTTCGACGCCAACCGCTATCGCCTGGGCCGGGTGGGCCGGTTCCGACTCAACCGCAAGTTCGACCAGAAGGTAAGCGAAAAGGAGATGACACTCCGCCCCGACGACCTGGTCAACGCGTTCAAATACCTCATCGAGTTGCGCCGGACCGGCCAGACCACGCCGGCCGGCATCGCCTCGGGCATTGACGACATCGATCACCTGGGCAACCGCCGGGTGCGGACAATCGACGAACTCGCCGGCGAGGAGTTCCGCAAGGGCCTGCTCAAGCTCCGCCGCACCGCTCAGGAAAGAATGAGCATGAAAACCCCCCAGGACCTTACCCCCCGCGGCATCGTCAACCCCAGAGCCGTCTCGTCGTCAGTCGATTTCTTCTTCGGCGGGAGCGAACTCTCACAGGTGGTTGACCAGGTCAACCCCCTGGCACAACTTACTCACGAACGGCGCCTGAGCGCCCTGGGCCCCGGCGGACTCAACCGGAAGCGCGCCGGGTTCGAAGTCCGCGACGTACACACCTCCCACTACGGCCGCATCTGTCCCATCGAAACGCCGGAAGGCACAAATATCGGCCTCATCGTCTCGCTGTCCGTGTTCGCGGAGATGGACGACTACGGCTTTTTGGTCACCCCCTACCGCAAAGTCGAAAACGGCCGGGTGACCAAAAAGGTCGAGAAGCTGCGGGCCGACGAAGAGGACAAATGCAACATCGCCCCGGCCGACGTGCATGTGGACAAGAAAGGCCGGTTCGTCGATGACTTGGTGATGGCACGTGCCAAGGGCGAGTTCCGCCTGGTTCCGGCCAGCGAAATCGACCACATCGACGTCTCGCCCAAACAGCTGGTCGGCATATCGGCGGCGCTCATACCGTTCCTCGAAAATAACGATGCCAACCGCGCCCTGATGGGGTCCAACATGCAGCGCCAGGCCGTCCCTCTGGTCACTGCTGAGCCGCCCCTCATCGCCACCGGGATGGAAGAATACGTGGCGCGCTACTCCGGCATGGTAGTGGTGGCTCAGGAGAGCGGCAGGGTCAGGCGGGTTACCGCCGACGAGATCGTCATCGGCAACCGCACCTACCAGTTGCGGAAGTTCGTGGGACTCAGTCCCAGAACCTGCCTCAACCAGAAACCTATTGTGTCCGAGGGCGACCGGGTCAAGGAAGGCCAGGTAATTGCCGACGGCCCGGCGACAAAGGGCGGCGCCCTCGCCCTGGGCAAAAACGCGCTCGTCGCCTTCATGCCATTTGACGGATACAATTACGAAGACGCCATCCTAATCTCCGAAAAATTGGTCCAGAAGGACACCTACACCTCCATCCACATCGACGAGTTCGAGATCGAGGTCCGCGAGACCAAACTCGGCAGAGAAGAATTCACCTGCGACATACCCAACGTTCCCGAACGCGCCCTGGGCAACCTGGACGAAAGTGGCATCATCCGCGTGGGAACACACGTGCGCCCCGGCGACATCCTTGTCGGCAAAATCGCCCCCAAAAGCAAAACTGAACTCTCGCCCGAAGAAAAACTCCTCCACGCCATCTTCGGCCGGGCCGGCGAGGACGTCAAAAACGAATCCCTCGAAGTCCCCTCAGGCACCGACGGGGTCGTGATTGACGCAGAAAAATTCTCACGAAAAGCCCAACTTTCAGGCGAAGCAAAAAGCGACGAACGAGCACAAGTCAACAAAATCAAGCGTGACAGCGACAACGCCATCATCAAAGAGTTCAGAAACATGATCGACGCCGTGGCAAACGCCGCAAACGGAACCCTGATTGACGCCGAAACCGGCGAACGGCTGACCAAACTCGACCAGTGGGCCGACGAAGACGTCCTCGAGCTGGAGGAACGTCTCGACCCCGAAAATCTCCAGATAGTGCCCACCGGCTCCAGAAATGGCCAAAACATCAATCCCAAGGCCAAGACCACCTTCGAGATATTCAGCGAACGCATCGAATCCATCAAGGACCAGAAAGACCGCCGAATCAGTCAGATCAAGCGCGGCGACGAACTCCCCGCGGGTGTCCTCGAAAAGGTCAAGGTCTACGTCGCAACCATCAGGACCCTCGCCGTGGGAGACAAGGTAGCTGGCCGGCACGGGAACAAGGGCGGCATCGCAAGAATCCTCCCGGAAGAAGACATGCCCTACCTGGAAGACGGAACCCCGGTCGAAATCGTGCTCAACCCCCTCAGCGTGCCCTCCCGAATGAACCTGGGCCAAATCTACGAAACCCACCTCGGCTGGGCCGCAAAAACCATGGGATACCAGGCCATCACCCCGGTGTTTGACGGCGCCGGAGAGGACCAAATCAGAGACGCCCTGACCGAAGCAGGCCTCCCACCAAACGGAAAAGCACGACTCTACGACGGAAGAACAGGCCTTCCGTTCGACCAGGAGGTCACCGTCGGATACATGTACGTGCTCAAACTCGAACACCTGGTGGACGACAAAGTCCACGCCAGAGCCACAGGCCCGTACTCCCTCATCACCCAGCAACCCTTGGGCGGAAAAGCACGGTCCGGCGGCCAGCGGTTCGGAGAGATGGAAGTCTGGGCGCTTGAAGCATACGGCGCCGCACACACCCTCCAGGAACTCCTCACCGTCAAATCCGACGACGTAGAAGGCAGAACCCGAATATACGAAGCAATGGTCAAGGGTGAAAACACCCTCCAGGCCGGAACGCCCGTCTCATTCGACGTACTCCTCAACGAAATCAAAGGCCTCGGGCTCAACATAAAAATGGAAAAGAAAAAAGACTGAACCATAAGGAGGCCCCCATGAGGGAACCAAGCACAACCACGGCCCTCGAAGAAAAGGCTGAGGACTTCTCCGCAGTCTCAATATCGCTGGCGTCGCCGGAGGACATCCGAAACTGGTCTTTCGGCGAAGTCAAAAAGCCCGAAACAATCAACTACCGAACCTACCGGGCGGAAAAGGACGGCCTGTTCTGCGAACGCATCTTCGGCCCCGAACGAGACTGGGAGTGCTTCTGCGGCAAATACAAGGGCATGAAACACAAAGGCATCATCTGCGACCGCTGCGGGGTCAAGATCACACATTCCCGCGAACGCCGCAAAAGAATGGGCCACATCAACCTCGCAGCACCCGTCGTCCACATCTGGTTCTTCAAAGCCATGCCCTCCCGGCTGGGAGCTCTCCTCGCGATGAAGACCACAAACCTGGAAAAAATCATCTACTTCCAGGAATACGTCGTCCTAGACCCCGGCCCCGCCGCTCAGGAGGGCGTCCGGCAAAACGACATGCTCACCGAAGATAAATACCGCCGGCTCGAGGATACATACAGCGACGAATTCCGCGCCGGCATGGGCGCCGAGGCCCTGCGCGAACTACTCACCAACCGCGACCTTCCCCAACTGGCCAAAGACCTTCGCGCCGAACTGATCGAAACCGGGTCCAAACAACGCAAAAAAGATATCGTCAAGCGCCTCAAAATCGTCGAGGCCATCAAGAACTCACCCAACAAACCCGAATGGATGGTGATGGACGTCATCCCTGTCATTCCCCCTGAGCTGCGGCCGCTGGTGCTCCTGGAAAGCGGGAACTTCGCCACCAGCGACCTCAACGACCTCTACCGCCGGGTCATCAACCGCAACAACCGGCTGAAAAAACTCATGGGCCTCCACGCCCCGGAGGTAATCATCCGAAACGAAAAACGGATGCTCCAGCAGGCAGTAGATTCACTCTTCGACAACGACCGCACCAAGAGGCCGGTCCTCGGCTCCAGCAATCGAGCGCTCAAATCACTCACCGACATGATCAAGGGCAAGCAGGGCCGGTTCCGCGAAAACCTGCTGGGAAAGCGCGTGGACTACTCCGCCCGCAGCGTCATCGTCGTCGGACCCGAACTCAAACTCCACCAGTGCGGCCTGCCGAAAAAGGTCGCCCTCGAACTGTTCCAGCCCTTCATCATACGAAGGCTCAAGGAGCTGGGCTACGTGGACACCATCAAGTCCGCCAAAAAGATGCTCGAACGCCAAGACGAGGAAGTCTGGGACATCCTCGACGAAGTCATCCACGAACACGCCGTCCTGCTCAACCGCGCCCCCACCCTCCACCGCATGGGCATCCAGGCCTTCGAGCCTATCCTGGTCGAAGGCAACGCCATCAAGATTCACCCGCTGGTGTGCGAGGCGTTCAACGCCGACTTCGACGGCGACCAGATGGCCGTTCACCTTCCGCTCTCTGTCGAGGCCCAGGCCGAGGCGACCCTCCTGATGAAATCCACCAACAACATCTTCTCCCCAGCCGACGGCGGACCCATCATCAAGCCCACCCTCGACATGGTCCTTGGATGCTACTACCTCACCGCGGAAGAGGAACCGTCCGAGGGCCAACCGAAGGCATTCAGCGACGCCGACGAGGTGCTGCTGGCGCTCGACGAGGGCCGCGTCAGCCTGCACCAGCCCATCGAAGTGCGCCTGCCTGAGGGGACGATGGTCGCCGGCCCGAACAGCACCCAAGGGCTGCCCGCCAACCGCCGCATCCGAACCACCCCCGGGCGGGTCAAACTCAACGAAGCCATGCCCGACCAAATGCCGTTCTACAACGTCACCCTGAAAAAGGGCTGGATGAACAGGCTCATCACCGACTGTCACAGGGCCCTCGGCAGAGCACACACCATACAGCTGCTGGACGACATCAAGGACCTCGGCTTCCGCCAGGCCACCCTCGCCGGGCTTTCCATTAGCGTTGAAGACCTGCGGAGCGCCGAGGACAAAGACGAAATCATTGCGGACGCCCAAAAAGAGGTCGAGCGAATTGAAAAGAACTACAAACGCGGCCTCATCACAGACAATGAACGCCACTACCAGGTCACCGAAACATGGTCGCACGCGAGCAACCAGGTCGCCGACCGGGTGATGCAGGAACTCCGCGAAAACACCCCCAAATACGAGCCGCTCGAACAGCTCCTCCGAGAGGAAAACCAAGCTGGGAAGACACAGGTTGAGCTGAAGCCGGAACAGATAGAACGCATCATCTCGGCCCCACTTCCGACCAGCACAAAAGAGTACGAACAATACTGGCGCGACACCATCCACAACCCCCTCGGCCGCGCCATCGCCAGCGCCGGCTGGCGCGTGCGCCGGTTCGACACGGAGAAGGGAAGGATAACCTGCGCCCACCTGGACCTGTTGCTCAAGGATGGCAAATACAAGCCGCTCGAAAAATTCCTGCAACAGCAGCCCACCTCCTTGCCGGCGCTGGAACTGACCACCGCGGACATCGAAAAAATCCTGGGTGAAAAACTCCCTGAAAGCGCAGAGACGCGCGAGCAGTATTGGCGCGACACCGCGCAGAATCCACTCGGCGGCGCCATTGCGAGCGCCGGCTGGCGAGTCGTCCGGCTCGACCACCACAAGGACGGAAAAATAGCCGGCGCCCGACTCGAACGCGCCGCCACCGGCAACCCGCTCTGGTGCATGTTCGAGTCCGGCGCACGCGGCAGCGCCATGCAGATTCGCCAGATGGCAGGAATGCGGGGGCTGATGGCCAAACCATCCGGCGAAATTATGGAAACACCCATCAAGGCGAACTTCCGCCAGGGCCTGCCGGTCCTCGAATACTTCAGTTCGACCCACGGCGGCCGCAAGGGCCTGGCAGATACCGCGCTCAAAACCGCCGAGTCAGGATACCTCACCCGCAAACTCGCCGACGTTGCGCAGCACGTCGTCATCTCCCAGCGCGACTGCGGCACCACCAACAGCATCACCAAGACCGTGATATACTCCGGCGACCGCGTCGAGGTCTCCCTGGCACGGGCCATCTTCGGTCGCACCACCGCCGAGACCGTCGCGGACCGCCGCACCGGGGAGGTACTGGTCGAAGAAGGCGGACTCATCACTGCCGAAATCGCCGAGGCAATCGAGAACCTCGGCTACGACAGCCTCGAAGTCCGCTCCCCAATGACCTGTGAGACGCCGTTTGGCATGTGCGCCAAATGCTACGGGATGGACCTCTCAACCCACCAGCTGGTAGAGGAAGGCCTCGCCGTGGGTATTATCGCCGCAGAATCCATAGGGGAGCCCGGCACGCAGCTCACCATGCGGACGTTCCACATCGGCGGTGTCGTAACAACCAGGGCCGCAGCCCAGTCCGACATCCGCGCCGCCTCCGCCGGCACCATCACCTACGAAAACGCCAACTGCGTTGAAGACCCAGAAGGCGAACTGGTGGTACTCAACCAGAACGGCGAACTGGTGCTCCGCGACAGCAAGGACAAGGAACTGCGGCGTTACCAACTCCGAATCGGCTACAAGCTCAACGTCAAGGACGGCGCGCGCGTCTCGGCCGGCAAGATCCTCGCCACCTGGGACCCGCACATGGTGCCCATCCTTGCCGAGAAAAGCGGCGTCGCCGAGTTCGTGGACATCGAGGAAGACGAGACGATGCGCGTCGACATCGACTCCGGCGGCTCGGAGCGCCGCGTCATCGTAGAGCACAAAGGCGACCTCCATCCACAAATAATGGTCAAAGACAAGCAGGGCGAAACCCTGGGCATTTACTCCATCCCGGAGAAAGCATACGTCGAAGTGGAGGACGGAAAGCACGTCAAGGCCGGAACGGTTCTCGCACGTACAGCGCGGCAGGTAGGCCGCACACAGGACATTACCGCCGGCCTGCCGCGGGTCACCGAGCTGTTCGAGGCCCGCAAGCCAAAAGACCCCGCCGTCATCAGCAAGATATCCGGCGTCGTACACCTCGGCGAGCGGAAGCGCGGCAAGATATCCATCATCGGCCGCAACGAAGAGGCGGACATGGAACGCGAGCACCTGGTACCACAGGGCAAGCGGCTGCTGGTCACCACCGGCAGTTACGTCAACGAGGGCGACCCGTTGATCGACGGCCCCCTGCTCCCGCACGATATCCTCAGAATCAAAGGCGAAGAAGCTCTACACCAGTATCTGCTAGGTGAAATCCAGACCGTCTACAGGTTCTGCGGCGAAGAAATCAACGACAAACACATCGAGACCATCATCTCGCAGATGCTCCGCAAGGTGCAGGTGGGCGAAGACGTCGGCGACACCGACCTCCTCCCCGGTTCCATTGTGGACAAGTTCAAGTTCCGAGCCGAGAACGAGCGCGTGGTGAGCCGGGCCAAAGAAGAAAGTTCGCCTAATACCGGTCCCTGTCCAGAACTGCGAAAACTCCGGGAGCAATACCCCGTGGACGAGTATGAGACGGGTGATTTGTACAAGAAAGCAGTTAAGGCCGGTAAGGCGGCAACGAAGAACGGTCGTCTCACTGCTGACCAATTGCGCGCAATCAGGGATTGGAAGCTGTCTGGAGTGCCGGAACTGAAAGCAAAAACACAGAAATATGCCGATGCTTGGGATGACGAAGATATTGCGAAGCGCTCTTCGGCGGCCTTAAGTGGGCTAAGAGACTGTCAGTCGGACAGGGACCTTGTGCGCGCGCTCGTTCGCGCGTTTGGCAAGATGGCGGATAAGTCGGAAACAGCGACCAAAGTCCCCGGAGTCGGCGGCCCTGTCGCATCGGCGGTGCTTACCTTCATGTATTTGAAGGAGGGCTCGGCTGGTGTTATAGACCGCCACGGGTGGAGGGCCCTCTACGAGTTGAACACTGATGGGATTAGCAGCAAGACGATTCCCACCCAGTGGAGCGAAAAACACTACGCGACCTACTTGAACGGCCTAAACCGAATGACGAGTTCGGACTTCTCGCGCTTGGATGTTGAAAGGGCTCTATTCTACAGGGGTTGGGCAACCACTAAGGAAAGGCGGTCGAAAGCTCCCGCGCGCGCTGAAAAAGCCGAGGAACTTTTCAATGGCGTAAAGAAGTATCTGAAGGGTACGACCGTCAGAACGCGCGGCGGAAAACCCGCCACGGCGACGTCGCTCCTCCTGGGCATAACAAAGGCTGCGCTCCGCTCCGAAAGCTTCATCTCCGCCGCCTCGTTCCAGGAAACCACCAAGGTCCTCACCGAGGCCTCCCTGGCGGGCAAGCGGGACACACTCCAGGGCTTGAAAGAAAACGTCATCCTCGGCCACATGATCCCCGCTGGCAGAGGCCTGGGGAAATACCGGACCGCCATAGCCGGGCAGCGCGAGTTGCCCGAAGGCTCTGACGCCGCTGCCACTTAGCACAGAAAGGAGGCCCTGTTTGCCAACACTCAACCAACTTGTCCGCCGCGGCCGCAAGAAGACCAAGAAAAAGGGCAAGCGTCCCGCCCTGGAGCACTGTCCGCAGAAAAAGGGGGTCTGTCTGCAGGTGATGACCCGCACCCCCAAGAAGCCGAACTCGGCCCTGCGAAAGGTCGCACGAGTCCGCCTCACAAACGGCCGCGAGGTCACCGCGTATATCCCGGGCGAGGGACACAACCTCCAGGAACACTCCATAGTCCTGGTCGAAGGCGGCAGAGTGCGCGACCTCCCCGGCGTGCGCTACCACATCGTACGCGGAACACTCGACACTGGCGGGGTGGACGGCCGGAGACGGAGCCGTTCCAGGTACGGCACCAAACAGCCAAAGTGAGGGTGACACATGGCAAAGAAATTTGAATCTACCGAACGGTTCGTGAAGCCGGATGTCAAGTACAACAGCTTGCTGGTGTCCAAGTTCATCAACTCTATCATGGAGACCGGGAAGAAAAGCACGGCCGAAAGAATCCTCTATACCGCCCTGGATACCGTCCAGGAAAAGGTTTCGGGCACCGAACCCCTCGAGCTTTTCGAAAAAGCCATCGAAAACGTCAAGCCAGAGATCGAAGTGCGAGCCAAACGCGTCGGCGGCGCCACATACCAAGTCCCCACCCCGGTCAGCCCCAAGCGCCGGTTGAGCCTCGCCATGCGCTGGATACTGGATGCAGCGCGCAAACGCAAAGGGCAGCCTATGTACCTCAGGCTCGCCGCAGAGCTAATCGCGGCCTATAACCGCGAAGGCTCCGCCATGGCAACCCGCGAAAACATACACAAAATGGCGGAAGCCAACAAGGCATTCGCACACTTCGCATGGTAACCCTCAGCAAAAAAAGAAATATCGGCATCATGGCGCACATCGATGCCGGCAAAACAACTATCACCGAGCGCATACTCTACTACACCGGCGTCGAACACAAAATAGGCGAAGTCCACTATGGCACGGCCACCATGGACTGGATGGCGGAAGAACGCGAGCGCGGCATCACCATCACATCCGCCGCCACCACCTGCACCTGGCGAGACTACCTCATCAATATCATCGATACCCCCGGCCACGTTGACTTTACCGCCGACGTCGAGCGCAGCCTCCGCGTGCTCGACGGCGCCCTCGCAGTCTTCTGCGGCGTCGCAGGCGTC
>JAUWIN010000101.1 GCA_030605345.1 Candidatus Brocadiia bacterium | reverse complement strand
CGTAAGTGTTCCCGCTGTTTGTCCACGTCGAGCCGTCGAGCACCAGCGTCGGGTTGCCCGAGCCGTCGAGCCGGAAGTCGTTTGTTCCGGGCTTGAACGTGCCGCCGTTGACCGGCATCGCCCCGCCGGTGAAGTTGAAGGTGCCACCGGCGGTGTTGTCGAGCGAGTCGACCGTAACCTGCCCGCTGCTGAGACTTAGCGTTCCATCGTCCCCCAGCTTCAGCAAACCCCTGACCACGTTGCCCCCGGTGATATTCTTCGTACCGTAACTGGAGCCCCCGACGTAGAGGTCGCCGTTGTTTGTCCACGTCGAGGCGGACCCGTCCACCGTCACCTCGCCTGTCCAGGCGTAGCCAATGTAGCCAGAGGAACTGCTGACCTCGCCGCCGGCAGTGATATTGAGCGTGCCGCTGCCTTCGTCACCGACGTAGAGGTCGCCGGCGTTTGTCCACGTCGAGCCGGCCCCGTCCACCGTCACCACGCCGGTCGAGCCGAAGTAGCGGCCGATGTAACCTGAAGAACTGTTGGCCGCGCCGCCAGAGATATTGAGCGTGCCGGCACCGTAGGCGCCGACGGCGAGTGTCCCGCTGTTTGTCCACGTGGAGTCCGACCCGTCCACAGTCACCACGCCCGTCGAGCCGGATTTGTAGCCGATGTAGCCGTCAGTCGAATCAACAACCATTCCGTCCGAAATAGTCATTGTTCCGGCACCGCTGAACCCTGCCCCCATAGCGCCACAGCCATCGACATCCAGATTGACGGCGATGCTCTGGCCGGGATTGTCGTCAATGGTAAAGGTCTGATTCAGGCCGTGCGTGGAGTCGAAGACCAGGTCGACGTCACTGACTAACCCATTGGTATTAATCGTACCCGTGCCCGTCAGATCCTCGGAGCCACAGAGGAGCCCGCCTGTCGTGAGTGTCCCATTGTCAAAGTGAATCGTGCCTGATGAGCCGGAACCGTAAGAGACCCAGGTGTCGTTCTGAACAGTCACCTCACCGCCGCCGGTGATATTCAGCGTGCCGTCGCTGTAGTAGAAGCTGACGTAGAGACCGTCGCTGTTTGTCCACGTGGAGCCAGCACCGTCCACAGTCACCTCGCCCGAGCCGTTGACATAGCCGATGTACCCTTTGTTACTGCTAACTGCGCTGCCAGCGCTGATATTCAGCGTGCCGTTGCTGCTTTTACCGATGTAGCCGTCGGTGGACGAGTCCCACGTGGTCGGGTCGGCGGGATCAATATCGCCCGACCAGGTCACATCTGCGTGGACAGAAGTACCCGCAACCAGAACCGCACACACAACCGCCGCGCAGACCGCACGGCCCAACCAGGAAATCTTCGCCAACATTTCCCTCTCCTCCTAATCTGGCGTGCCGTTCCCGTGAGGTCTCCGCCCACTCAGGCGGATTCAGGACCCCAAGGGGAGGTTCAAACCTTGAGTTTATACCTGCTAACCCCTAGAAAACCTGCAAATTCCATGCCAACGGTGGGGAAATCTACAGGAAAAATTCTAACGTCTTGGCCAGCCAGCACTTACACAAGGGCCGGGCAGGCGACGGGGAGTGGGGCATGTTGCGTCAAATACACATGAAAAGTCGCAATCTGGGGCGAAAATGGCGTAGGTGCCTGCGGGGGCGGGACTTAGCTCCATGTTGCCGGAAAGCAACATGAAAACGCCAGGTTGCGTTCGCGCAACCTCGCACGTGCAAGAATCACGCCCAGGCCTGCCGTGCCGCCGCTTTGAGATAGTTTCTAAAAAGATTACCTGACGTAGATGTGATTGGTGAACACCCACGGCTTGCCGCCGAGGTGCGCTTCCACCCGATAGACACCGGGCGCGGCGTCGTGGTGCACCAATTCGCTCCCCGTGCCCGCGGCAATGACCTCCGAGTTGCGCAACAGGGCGATTTCGGCCTCCCGGGGCACCGTGGCCACAAATTCCAGCGCCGCGCCCCTCGTTACCTCGTCGCCCATAAGGGCAACCTTCCCGCCGCGGCGGGCGAAAAACCGCGACCCCGTCGAGTCGCCTGCCAGGTCATAGGCCGTGAAGCACCTGCCAGCCGCCAGCGCCCGCCCCAGAGTCGCAATGTCTGCGCCGGCATCTCCAGACCACTCGGTCGTCAGGACGTGTGTGCGGACCGTGCGGAAGAGATGCTCCATTGGCAGCACTTTGAGCAGTGACCAGTCAAGGCGCCGTATCGGATAGCGGCGCTCGTGAGCGTCGAGCGCCCCGATACCGGAAATATGGCGCCCCAGCGCAACCTGGTCCCACTGCCGCAGGACCTCTGGATGCGGCCCGACGATGCCAGCGCCAGGGTTGCGCACCCCTGCTATCGGATGCCACGGAAAGGCCCACTCGATCCAGTCGTGCATGAACGACCAGATCTCGATCCCGACGTAGCATTGGGTTTTCAGGTTCGGCCATGCCTGCGGCCTGCGGAACAGTTTTCCGCGATGCGTTCGTTCCGGGTGGGCAATAAAGGCGGTGCCGCCGAGCCGTTCGACTTGCGGCAGATACACGTCGGGATGTGCGTGCCGCCAGCCGCCACAACGCTCCAGCCCCAGCACAAGCGCGTGCCCCTTGACCGATGTCACCTCCACCCCGATGACGAGGAGGACGCCATCGTGCCATCCCTCCCAACCTTCCCGCCGCGACTGGAGGGTATTGTGGTCGGCGATGATGACGTAATCCGCCCCGGTTTTCCTGGCGCACTCGACCGCATACGGCATCCGGCCGGAGCTGTCGGAATAAGCCGTGTGGACGTGAATCACGCCCTTGTATTCGAGGAGGTCTTTCATCATGGGCCCGACTGGTTCGGGGCTGCGGATTCGGCGGCCGCCCACACCTCGCGGTAATTAGCCTTACCGAACACAAAGAACAGACCGCCGACCAGATATGTCATGACGAACACCGCATCGCCCACAGCGCCGATGGCGGCTCCGTTTTCGACCGACAAGCCGACCAGTGGAAGTAACAACCCCATCGCAATCGCGCCCTGGCCGACACCGCCGGGGACCAATGGGAGCATGCGAATGACCATCGCCGGCGGCACGATGACCGCGCAATGCCACGGCTCAATGTTCACACCAATTGCAAGGCCATAAAGATAATACACCAAAAATAACGGGGCCTGCCCCAATATCGAAATCCCAGAGATATAAAGCAACCTGCCGGGATGATTCCTGTATACATGCACCGCGTCGTAGATGTTCAGCATTGTCGAACGAAACGGCAGAAGCCTTGAAAACTTGTTCAGGACAGACGACCTCCGCAGCCGCTTGTTTGACACCACCAGCGCAAAACCTATCATGCAGATGATGCCGCCTACAATTGCAATCACCAACACACGCCCGCCCGGAAGCCCAAACTGGCTCAGCCCGTTCACTTTCGCATTCCACAGCTTGTCGAAACAAAGCACGACCGTCACGCCAGCGACAAGAAAGAGCGTCCATATCCCCACAAGTCTGTCTAAAAGGACCGTGGTCGCCGCAGCAGCTTTCTTTTCTCTCCC
The DNA here is from genome assembly GCA_030605345.1 of Candidatus Brocadiia bacterium. Classification (GTDB taxonomy): domain Bacteria; phylum Planctomycetota; class PUPC01; order PUPC01; family PUPC01; genus JAUWIN01. Next base: position 3,952 of record JAUWIN010000101.1, on the reverse strand, counting down.
GCGTGCGACGTAGTATGCCTTGACCGCATCTCCGCCCACACCGCCAGGTACCACCAGTGTAAAGAAGGACCCGATCATTGTCATCCTGAAGAGGTCGAACAACTTGATACAAATGCCCTGCACCGCCAGCAGCCCGCCCCAGCGAGCTGACTGAATAAATATGGCAAGCATAAGCGCCGCCAGTGCCGCCAGCAGCAGCGGCCAGTTACCCGCCGCTCTGCCCAGGTCGTCCAGCCGGATAAAATCCTTGTAGCACATCCACGCGATGATGCACCCGGCCACTCCAACCTTGACCAGTGTCCAGACCCATGGTGGGGTGTTCTTCTTCTGGCGCTTCATTCGCTGAGCATCTCCATAAACGCTTCGATCCGCGTCCGGCTGCGCGCGTCGAGCGGGCCGGGACGATCGCACTCGAGGGTCAGTACCGGCACCTGAAGCCGTCGGCGGACCAGCTGGTCCTGGATACCTCGGAAGCAAAAGCTCTGGACGTAGTGCACAACCGCGGCGACGCGGCGGCGTGCAAGTTCGCGCTCGACGTCGTCGAGCCGGAAAAAGATGTCGTATGGATAGGTGTATCGCCGGTACTGCTCGAACAGGGTGCGGGTCCGGTATGGCATGCTGAACTGTCGCTGCATCTCGTTGAACACGACGGTCCCGCCGAAACTCTCCAGGGTCGCATGCAGGTCGGAGCAGATCGGCGGGATACCGATGACGCCGAGGCGCACGCCCTGTGGGCGCGGCGCGCGGCTGCGGGCCTGGTGGAGAAAGAGTTCTACATCCTGCGCATACTTGTCCGGGTCGCCGCAGAAGTCGCTGCAGTTTATCAGCCACAGGTGGTTTTCTTCGCCTGATACGCGCAGCTCTTCGAACGTCAGGCGGTCCACCTCCCGGGCCGCGGCGCGGATGATGTCCAGGCGGCGCTTCTGTTCCTCTGCGGCCTGTGGCGTGGTGCCCAGCCGCCTGCAGAGCCTGGTCAGCTCCAATTGAAGTTCGCGTTCGTCCCGGCGATAGGGGAAGGAGAAGTCAACTACCTCCACGCCTTCTGTTTCCAGGATTTCGGCGAGTGCGTGAGTGTTGCTGCAGTCGCCCTGAGCAACCGCGATGATGCGGCGGACCCCCAGTTCACGGGCGGCCGAGTATATCCCCTTGACCCACGAGCAGGTATTCCTTGGAAACCCAGCGTACTCCGCATCCTCGACCATCCTGCCGGGCTCCGGCGAGGTGATGAACCGGTTGTTCAGGTCAACCGGCTTCAGCCCCGCCGCGTATACAATCTCCACCGGTATTGTGGTGGTGATCCCGATGATTTTATCGCCATCGGCCAAGGCATTTCCTGGCACAACCGCGCTGAGGTACTTCTACCGGCGGCGCCGTGCGCTGCCACGCCCTACGTCCCGGCCGCCTTGGCAGTAACGCGTTGAATGGATAAGGCCTTTCCGGTTTCCGGATCGGCCTCAATTAGCGCTCCACACAGCCGGACGTCGCCGGACGCCAGGTCAAAGTGAGCGTACATTCCCGTGGTGAAGTGGTGCAGTACTTTTTCCGCCTGACGGCCGAGGACAGACTGATACGGTCCGGTCATCCCCACGTCGGTTATGTAGGCGGTGCCGCCGGGGAGGATGCGCTCGTCGGCCGTCGGAATGTGGGTGTGTGTGCCGATGACGCCGGTCACGCGGCCGTCGAGATACCACCCCATGGCTACCTTCTCCGACGTGGCCTCCGCGTGCATATCCACCAGGATAATGCGAGTCTTTGTGGCCAGTTCCTCGACCACGGCGTCGGCGGTGCGGAAAGGACAGTCGGCCGGGCCGTTCATATAAATACGGCCCACAAGATTGATGACGCCTACTTGGTGGCCGTCGTGCGATGCGAAGACTCCCGCCCCGCGCCCGGCGGCGGCAGCTGGATAATTGGCAGGCCGTAGCAGCGGCTGGCGATCCCTGAGGAAGGGAATAATCTCGCGACGTTTCCAGATGTGGTCGCCGGAAGTAATGACGTCAATCCCGCTCGCAGTCAGTTCAGCAACCTGTTTGGGTATGATGCCAGACCCTGCGGCGGAATTTTCTCCGTTAGCAATGACGAAATCGACGCCGTGCTCGGCGACCAACCGGGCGAGCTGCTCCCGGATGACCGTGCGCCCTGGCCGGCCAACGATGTCACCGATAGCAAGAATCCTGATGGCCATGTTGTTTTTCCGCTCCTCTGGCGACTTTGGCGCAAGGAACCGGCTGGCCGCTCGGCCAGGGTCCGCAGTTCCTTCCTATTTCGCATACTCCACGCTACGAGTCTCGCGGAGGACGGTCACCTTAATCTCACCGGGGGAGGCGAGTTCCTTCTCGATCTCGTTGGCCACATTCCTGGCGAGCACAGCCAGTTGGTTGTCGCCGACCCGGTCGGCGTTGACAATCACCCGAACCTCCCGACCCGCCTGGATGGCGTATGAGCTCTCCACCCCCTGGAATGAGCCGGCGATTTCTTCGAGCTTGCGCAGCCTCTTGATGTATCTCTCAAGGCTTTCGCGCCGAGCGCCTGGGCGGGAAGCGCTGATCGCGTCGGCCGCCTGGACGATTACGGCGTAAACGCTTTCGGGCGCACACCCCTCGTGGTGGGCCGCGATGGCGTTGACCACAATGGGCTTTTCGTCGAACCGCTTGGCGATGTCGGCGCCTATCTCGGCATGACCGCCCTCAACCTGCTGGTCGGCGGCCTTCCCGATGTCGTGGAGCAGGCCGATCCGCGCCGCGAGCGCCGGGTTGAGTTTGAGTTCGCCGGCGATCGCAGCAGACAGGTTCGCCACCTCGATGGAGTGCTGGAGGACGTTCTGCCCGTAGGACGTCCTGTACTTGAGTTTGCCGATGTATTCAATCACTTGGGGCTTGAGCCCCCGGAGATTCAGGTCGGTGCAGGCCTGCTGACCGGTCGTCCGAATGGTCTTGTCCACTTCCTTCTGACACTTGTTTACCACCTCCTCGATGCGGGCGGGATGGATGCGGCCATCCTCGACGAGTTTCTCCATCGAGCGGCGGGCCACCTCGCGCCGGACGCCGTCGAAGCCGGAAACAACAACCACGCCGGGGGTATCGTCAACTACCACGTCGGTGCCGGTGGCCTGTTCGAAGGCCCTGATATTCCGCCCCTCGCGCCCGATGACGCGACCTTTCATATCGTCGTTGGGCAGGTCAACTGCGGTGACCACGTTGTCGGCGGTGTGTTCCGCCGCACACCGCTGGATGGCGGTGCTGATAATCTCGTGCGCCTTTTGCTCTGCCTGCTCCTTCACTCGCTCGATGGACCGACGGACGATCTCCCCTTCCTCCTGCTCGACCTCACCCTGGATGCGGCCGAGCAGCATTTTGATTGCTTCGTCGCGCGACATGTGAGCCACGCTGAAAAGTGTATCCTTCTCGCGGGCGACCAATTCGCCCAACTCCTTCTCCCCGCCGGCCACCGCTCGGAGACGGTCGGAAAGGTCCTTCTCCAGGTCCTCCAGGTATTTTTCCTTCTTGAGTTGGATTTCGTTTTTCTGCTCGAGCCCATCCTCGCGTTTGGCAAGCTGCCGCTGAAACTGGCGCAGTTCCTGGCGGCTCTCCTGGGTCTCGGCCTCGAACTGAGAGCGAACCTTCAGCAACTCCTCCCTGGCATCTACACTGGCGTTCTTCACAATGCGGTCTGCCTCGGTCTTGGCGGCGCTCACAATCTCGTCGTGCTTCGCACGGGCGTGTCCCTTTCTCAGCAGAAGCGCGCCCAGGCCGATTGCAAGCCCCACGATTACGCCCAGGGCGGCAGGCAGCACCGTCCCCAAGGCGCTAAACCCCTGAGCGAGCGGCATCAGGAAAACATAATTGTCCACGGTCATACTCCTTTTTACCTCGCATTCACCGCCACCTCCGCACGGATCCGCCGGGCTCGGCCGGCAGATGCAAAAGCTGTACCCCTTCTGCAGCGACCACCG
>JAUWIN010000102.1 GCA_030605345.1 Candidatus Brocadiia bacterium | reverse complement strand
CCCACGGCAAAATCCTCGACCGCATCGGTTACCACACCCGCGACTATTTCCTCAAGCGGATGGACAAGTTCCGCGGCGTCCCTCGCGGCGTCATGGCCCACTCCACCCACCTGAAGGGCATAGGCACGTTCAGGGACGGTGTCGAAGAGCCACGAATCAAGGTTACACTGGCGACGAGTATTCCGGAAGAACGCTGCAAGCGGATCAATCTCGGCTATATGGACCCCAGCACCATTAACATTAGTGAGTGGGAGAACCGCGAACACGAAGGCATCCTGTGCGGGCACGATGCCGGAGAAACCCTCTACCGCCTCAGCAACGGCACCGTGCCCAGGATTGATCGCCTTTAGACGTTGTCAGTGCACGGTAAAGGTCCAGGTGCCACTGGGGTTTCTCTAACTGCTCGACGAGGAGGGGCCTGGCTCAGGCGCGGCTGGGGATGTCGTGTGTGCGCTGGCAGCGGGGACATTTGACCTGCGGGGACTTGAAGCCCGGGGGTATTTTGAGGCGCGCTCCACACGCACACGTGATAAAGATATACTTGTTCAGTTTCCACATCATGTCGGAGGTTTCGCGCGCCTTCTGTTTTGCGCCACGTTCGGGCCGTCCCGACTTCTCGTCCTTCCACGGCGGGCGGATGCCGACCGGCCGGGAGGCCTTCAACGCCCTGCCCGGCACGACCGAGCCTTTCTTGGCGGTGGCGCAGGCCGCCTGGTAATCGGCGAGCGAGGCCCCGCCCATCGAGCGGAGGATGTGGATACGGTCCTTTGTCGGCGGATGGGTTGACATCAGCCCAGCGGCGGCGAAAGCTGCCGAGGCCGGGTTCACGATGTACATCGGCGCCATCGCACGATTTTTCCGCTCCTTCATGCCCGGGCTCGCGGATATCTTCTCCAGCGCCGAAGCGAGCCCTTCAGGATAGCGGGTGAACTGCGCCCCGCAGGCGTCGGCGAGATATTCGCGTTTCCGCGAAAGTGCGAAATAAAGCATCTGCGCCGCGAGCGGCCCGAGTATGGCGAAGATTATTGCAGCGACAATTATGATGATCTGCGCCTGACCGCCGCCCCGCGACCGGCTCCGATAGCGGCCGCCGGAGAACAACATCGAGTAGAGGAAGAAGTCGGCCATCAGCGCAATTACCCCAATCATCACTGCAGCCACCATCACATACAGGATGTCGCGGTTCTGGATGTGCGCCAACTCGTGCGCCACCACCCCCTGGACCTCGTCGCGGTTCAGCCGGTTCAGCAGCCCTGCGGTCACGGCGACCGACGCATGCTCGGGGTCGCGCCCGACCGCGAACGCGTTTGGACGGTTGTCGTCAACGATGTAAATCTTTGGCACCTTCGACATACCCGCCGCAATGCACATCTCCTCCACGATGTTAAACAGCGTCGGGTGGTCCGCCTTCTGGATCCGTTTCGCTCTTACGCTGGCAAGGAACAGGGAATCGCCGCCGTAGTAACTAGCTAGGGCCATGATGATCCACAGGAGAAACGCGATTAGGCCGCCGAAGACCCAGGCACCCGGAGCAACCGCCTGGCCTATGAGCATGCCAGCGCCCACCATCAGCATGGCCATTACGGTAATGAGCACGACCGACTTGCGCTTGTTTGCCCTGATCATTTCCCACATGCTGTCAATTATCCCCCATACCGCTGGCAACGGTCAAGAGCAAAACCGTAACCGTTCATGGATTTTGACTATGGATTAAGCAAAAACGCTGCTAGATGCTCGCATGTTCGTTGCGGGCGATAATCTCCGCCTGGATCTCAGGGGTCAGGTGGGTGAAGTAGTCAGAATAGCCGGCCACGCGTACGAGGAGGTCGGCGTAATCCTCAGGGCGCTTCTGAGCGCGGCGGAGGGTGTCCGAGCTGACGACGTTGACCTGGACCTCGAAGCCGCCGCGTCTCATGTAAGTCTCTATGAGTGCCCGCAACGCGGCAATGCCTTCCTCGGTCTCAAGCAGCTTTCCCGATAGGCGAAGGTTGTGCACCAGCCCCCCGAGGACTTCCTGGTGCGACCACTTTGTTGTGGACAAGAGCGCGGCGGTCGGGCCGGCCGTCTCCCGTCCTTGTGCGGCGCCGGCGCCATCGGCCAACGCGATCCCCGCCTTGCGACCGTCCGGGGTGGCCCCCGTGTGGGAGCCTAACGCGCCATGCATAACCCAGCAAAAAAACCCCGGGACATAATGGTGCAGGCCGACGGTGTTCGACTTCGTAGTCGCTATCAGAAACTCCGCCCAGCTGACGGCGAGTGCGTCGGCTTCTTCGTCGTCCGTGCCATAGCTCGGGACGCAGTGCAAGATGCGCTGTCGGAGTTGCTCTTCATTCTCATAGTTCGACTTGAGAATGTCGCGTAACTGAAGGAGGGACAGTTCCCCAGATTCATAGACCAGCCGTTTGATAGTCATCAGACCGTCAGCGAGGTTCGCCAAACCGACGAACGAGTTTTCCACCCAGTTGTATCGTGCTCCGCCCCGGTCGAAATCCTGCCCCTTCTCCAGACAGTCCTTGATAACACAACTCGCCAGTGGAAAGCCGCCCGTTTTTGCTCTCTGCCACCAGACTCGATCCATGTTCAGTGCGGTATCGCGCACTTTCCGGGCGAGGTCTGCCTGCACGTGGTGGTTCAGTTCCTCAAATGTGGCTGGTTCGGGGATTGCGCCCTCGGCGACGGCGTCCATCACGTCCAGAAGGGCTTCGGGGCAGTTGAAGTAGGGAGCGGTCACCCACATGTGTGATGCCCCTGCGACCTTGATTTCGACGCAGGTGGAGGTGCCGTAGTTGTAGGAATCCGCTTCCGACACGCCGTTGTCGCGCAGTCCCCGGCTGATTACTTCGTCGTTGAAGAAGGCCGGGCAGCCGATGCCCGTGCTGAGCATCCGGCAGGCGAAGTCCGTCAGTTCGTCGGGCGTGCCTTCGTGCCACGCCAGGCCGACCGAGGGATAGACAAGCTGTGTCGCCAGCCGTGCCTCCAGGCACAAATACGTCAGGTCACTCGTGGTGTCGTCGCCGTTCGCGTCACGTCCGCCGACCATCACCGAGATTGCCGAACCCAGAGGGCAAATGAAGTTGTATTGGATATAAAGGCAGCTGATGAGCTCGAGCGCCCGCCGGCGCGTGATGCGGCCCCCGGCAAGGTCGGCTTCGTAGAACGGGCGCAGGGTCTGGTCCAAGCGGCCGGGAATTGTCAGGCCGTGGTCCTCCCCGAACCATAGTGCGACCGCAATCAGAAACATCAATTCGATCGCCTCGTGAAAAGTCGAAGGTGGTTCGGTGGCGATCCGCCGGCACAGGTCGGACAGATTTCGCCATTCTGCGACGTGTTCCCCGCCGCGGTTCGCCATTGAGTCGCAGGCATCGCCTACCCGCGCCGCGTAGGCGGATGCCCCGCGGATTGCTATCTCGCACGCATCGTAAAAGACGCGCTGCTGAGTGGTCACCGCGCGGCTCCGGCGCGATTTGATTTCTTCGAGGATGCCGCCGAGCCCCACGCGGAAAAGTTTCTCGAAGTCCGGATGAAAGTGCCCCCCGTCTCCGCCCGGAAAAGGCGGAACCGAGGCCAGTATTTCTTTGGCCTTTTCCAGATCCTGCTCTTCATCTTTCGTTGGCGCCCGGAACTCCGGTCTGCCTACGACCAGCTCTCCGTCCGACACCTCGACAGGCATCTGCTCCAGGCGCCTCGCTGTCCTCCGGGCCCGCCACAGAAGCCAGTCCTCGTCTGGGCGCCGCTCTTGCCAGGTACGGGCGTCTATCAGGGGCAACACGGGGATTTCGTGCCAATGGTTTTTATTCAAGGCTGATTCGCGCAGCGCCGCAATTGCCGGGCTCAGTTTGGGGCGTTCGAGCGTGGCGGCAGGTGTCATGTTCTTCGCCTTACTCCATAAATCTTCGTCCTTGGAGCCTTGCCGGGCCGCAACGCGATATTATACCGCACTTGGCCGGTTGGTGGGGGATGCTCTTTCACTTGTCGTCTCCCGGTCCGCTGATCTGAGCGGCTTATTTCATTGTTTGTTCATGTAGTGCGACGGCTGTATAATTTAATAGCGGGTATTATTTTGCGGAAAGGCTCAAATATGCTGCGGAGACCGCTTTCCGTCGCTCTCGTCTCGATGCTTCTGTTCCAGCCCGTCACAATCGCGGATACCGTCTATCTCCGCGACGGCCGCTCTGTGCAGGGCAAGGTGGAGAAGGTTGGGGAGGACAAGCTACGCCTCCGCACGCCCGACGGCCTCGTAGAATACACACGGGAGCAGGTCAAATACTTCTCCGTCGAGCGCACCGGCCCCGACGGCAAGACCGAGGTCAGAGAACTCACTTTCAAACCCAAGCCGGTCGAGATGCCGTTCAATCTGGAAACCCGGCACTACGTCATCAAGACCGATACCGCCGAGCACGTCTGCCAGAACGTAGGCAAGGCGATGGAGCACCTCTACAAGGCATACACCAGGATTTTCCACCCTCCTGATGATGTGAAACAGAGCAAGGCGGAAATCATCATCTTCGACCAGCAGGCGGATTTCCGGAAATACGCCGCCGACAGCGGCGCCAAGCCCAGCGAAGACACCCTCGGCTACTTCCGTTGCTGGCGCGACGGGACCAGTGAGATTGTCACTTTCAAGCGCCGGACCGGCGAATTCCATACCCTCAGCACCCTCTACCACGAGGCCACCCACCAGTTCATCATGATGGCGATGGGACCCGATAACTCGCCTCCGCTGTGGCTGAACGAAGGCCTGGCTGTGTTTTTCGAAAACAGCCGCTGGCACAAGGGCAAACTAAGAACAGGCATCATCCCCAGGAAGCGTCTTCTGTTTCTCCAGAACCGTCTCAAGGCCGGCAAATACGTCCGCCTCGCCGACCTGATGAAGCGCGGCCGCGATACATACGACGCCGTCTGCTATTCCGAGGGCTGGTCACTGGTCTACTTCTTCATTGCCTATAGAGACGGTCGTTACGCCGACCGACTGGGTAATTACTTCAAGGCGATCAGAGACGGCGCAGACCCCGACGAAGCGGTTAAAAAACACCTGACCCGCCACATCAACAAACTCGAGAAATCTTGGAAGAAGTTCGTGCTGGACCTGAAGGTGCCACCAGAATAGGCGGAATCTCCGAAACCATCAGTCCACGCGAAGTTGCCGTTCAGCGTCCACCATGTCGCGGTTGAGACGGCTGATGGATCCGTGGAGTTTGTGGGTGAGGGAGGAATCGCCGGCGGTTGCCTTGATTGTCTGCCGCATCAGCTGGATGGCGAGGCGGAAGTTGCGGACAAGGTCGCCTGGGCCGACGTCGGTCAGGGTTTCGAGTTTTTCGAACTCGCACCCCCGGCTCCACTGGTAGGTGGCGAGGCTGAGCCCGAAGTCCGGCTGCCTGGTGAGGTCATCCAGTTTATGGACCTTTTCTGCCGAGCGAATCGCCCGGGCGCATTTGAACGCCCCGTCGGAGATGGGCCGTAGTTTTCTCTCAGGCATACGGCGGGGGCGGTTCCTGCGCCGTCCTTCATACACTGTCGCCACTATCAGCACGTTGAGCTGGTCTTCGTCGAGGTGGCCGAGCAACCCTGCGGCATACATCTCGGTTACCGGGAGTTCATAGCCGTTGATCCTGGCAGCGATTTGGCCTTTTCGCTTGAGTCCACCGGCGCCGATGTAACCCAGGTCGCGGAGCACGGCGAGTTTTTTCTTGGCGATTTTCTTCTCGTGCTCCGGCGAGACCCCCGGCCGGCCGCGGTGGCGGCGCTGGAAACTGGCGAAACTTTTGCCGCAGGCCCCATACACCGCCTCGCCTACCCGCGCGTACAGGGTGAGGATGGCCGAATAGGCCAGTGCGAACCGGCTCTGGATGCGCGCGACCTTGCCGGTGAGGACGCGGCGCACACCGTTCACCTGATCCTCTTCCGGGTCGACGGCGGCGTAAACGTAGCCGACGTTGTCCATTCCGCGCCGTCCAGCTCGGCCTGACATCTGATGGTATTCGCGGCTCTTCATGTAGTCGAAACTTACGCCGTCGAATTTGCGGAGCGAATCGAACGCCACCGTGCGCGCGGGCATGTTCACGCCGACGGCGAAGGTCTCGGTGGTGAACAGCAGTTTTATGCAGCCGGAAGAGAACAGGCGTTCGGTCACTTCCTTGAGAGTCGGCAGCATGCCGGCGTGATGGTAGGCGATGCCGTGGGTGATGAGTCCCTGGAACCGACCAGCTGCTCGGTCGCCGGCGATGCCGTAACGCTTGCACAGGTTTTCGTAGAGACTCGCGACCTTTTGTTGCTCGGCGTGGCCGAGCAGGTTGCGGTCTATGGATTTCCATGCTTTGGCTTCACAGGCGGCGCGGCTGAAACAAAAATATATGCAGGGGAGGTGCTCGTTTTCTTCGAGCACGTCAACAATGTGGCTGGTCGAGACGTCGCTGCGCTGGACACGGCTGTGGCGTGATTTCTGGGCCTTTTTCTGACCCTTCTGCGAGCGGTCGCCCATGACCTTTTCCAGTTTGCTGAGTTTGGCCAGCTGCCCGCCGCAAGAGATGAAGTATCGGAGCGGGACGGGGCGGTGGTTTTCACGAATGATCTGGACGTTCGAGCCGCGGACTTCCGAGACCCACGCGGCGAGCTCGTTGACGTTGGGCATGGTGGCGCTGAGGCAGATGAGTTGCATGTCCTGCGGCGCAAAAATGATGCTTTCTTCCCACACCGTGCCGCGTTCGAGGTCGTTGATGTAATGCACCTCGTCGAAGATAAGGAAGCGAGCGTCGTCGAACCGCCCTGATTCCTCGAAGAGTGCATTGCGGAAGATTTCGGTGGTCATGATAAGCGCGGGGGCGTTGCCGTTGATGGTCACGTCGCCGGTCATTATGCCGACCTTGTCGCCGAAGCGTGAGCGGAAGTCGCGGAATTTCTGGTTGCTGAGCGCCTTGATGGGCGCGGTGTAGATCACCCGGTCGCCCTGGTCGAGGGCACGTTCGACCGCGTACTCGGCGATGACAGTCTTGCCCGCGCCCGTCGGGGCCGAGACGAGTACCGACTCGCCCGCGTCGAT
>JAUWIN010000053.1 GCA_030605345.1 Candidatus Brocadiia bacterium | reverse complement strand
TTGAGGCGGTCTCCCCGCAGCAGTAGTGCCCGCGGACGGTCGTCTTTCCGTCAAGGTCAGCCGCAACCCCCCCGATCATGTAGTGGGCGCTGGGGCAGACGGGGATGCGGTCTTCGTTGATGTCGATGTCGAACAGCGAGCACATCTCCTTGATTTTGGGGAAGCGTGCGGCGAGTTCGGCCGGGTCAATATCAGTCATGTCGAGGTAAACGTTGGTGTCGCCGGTTCGCTGCATCTCGGCGAGGGTGGCCCGGCTGACTATGTCGCGCGGTGCCAGTTCCATCATTTCGCTGTATTCTTTCATGAACCGCTCGCCGTATTTGTTGACCAGGACAGCGCCCTCGCCTCTGGCCGCCTCGGAGATGAGCACGCGTGCCGCCCCGGCGACGTAGAGGGTGGTGGGGTGAAACTGGACCATTTCGAGGTCGCGGAGTTCACAACCGGCGCGGTATGCGGCGGCAAGGCCGTCCCCGGTTGCGATGGGCGGGTTGGTGGTTTCGCGGAAGACCCGGCCGCAGCCGCCGGCGGCGAGGACGACGACCTTGGCCCAGATAAGGGTGAGGCTGCATGCCTGTGACCAGGTGACCACGCCGAGGCAGTGGTTGTCCAGCGTCAGCAGGTCCACCACGAAGGTGTGTTCGAGGGTTCGGACGTTTTCGCATTGGTGGAGTTTGGCGACGAGGGTTTTTTCGATTTCGGAGCCGGTCCCGTCGCCGTGGGCGTGGGCCACTCTGGCGCGGCGGTGTCCGCCTTCGCGCACCAGGGCGAACGCGCCGGCCTCTGTGTCGAACTCGGTGCCCCAGTCGGCCAGTTCTCTGACAGCGTCGGGGCCGCGGCTGACGACGAACTCGACGGTTTTGGGGTCACACAGGTCGCCGCCGGCAGAGAGCGTATCTTCGGCGTGGTGCTCGACCGAGTCGTCCGGCCCCAGCGCGGCTGCGATGCCGCCCTGGGCGCGGTCGGTGCTGCTCTCCTTGAGTTCGTCCTTGGTGACCACGGTGACCTGTGCGTGGTGTGCGGCCTCGATGGCGGCGCGTAATCCAGCAATCCCAGAGCCGACGACGAGGACATCAGTGAACAAGTGCGGGAGTGACGCACTGTCGAACGGTATCAGGTGGCGGGGTGTGACGGAATTATTCAACACTACGACTTGTCCAATCCTATAGATGACTTTTCACGCGTCCGAACGTCAAGGAGCTTTGATTCAATGGATTTTAATCTTCGCTCCGGCGCGTCGAAATACTCGCAATTTACTTCCACTTCCAAAAACCTCCTGCCCGTCCGCAATGCTGCGACCAGTGGTTCGTTGCGCGTGCGGCCCAGGGAGCAGGCCGCCATCACTTACAGTTGAGACCCCCGCGACATCCGGGCCGAACACTGTATGGTATCACAGCCGCTTGACCTGCTCAAGGAGCGCCTGCTCAACCGCATCTTCGTTGAGGAAGGCGCTCACGTTCCTTCGTACCCTCACAACTGGCCCGCCGCGAACGGATCATGGAAAGGCTCTTTGTGTACGCTTGCCGCGACGATCTTGTGTTTCAACAAATCACGTAGGCTCTTGTCTTCTTCGAGCACCCTTACTATCTCCTGAAGGGTTGCCAAGACAACGGTCTTGCTCGGCAAGGCTTCGCGGCACTGCTCTATTCCAGCGGGTGTGTACCCGGATTCCGAGATGAATATAGCTCCAACATCCGCGCGGCTGAACACGCGCACGAGATGTTGGGCGAGCACGTCTGGCCCAAGCGGTTTCTTGTGCCACTTCATCTCGACCAGATACGGGTTGCCGTCCACCTCAACAACGCCGTCGATCTGCTCGACTACCCCTGCGCCAGAGCCGCTCGACCGCGTGAATGCTTCCCGGACGAGCATCCCGCTCGCCTGAAAAAGCCGATTGAGCGCACCCTCAAGGGCCTTCCCGCGTTTGTGCGGGTCTGGCTCGACGAACAGGGCGAACAACTCCCTTTTGAGCTTTGCCAGTTCGCCCCTGCGGTTGCGGGCGGCTTCCGCCTCTTTTTGCTTGACTTGAATCCTCTCCTGCCGCTCTTTGTCTCGCTCCTGCCTCATACGGGTGAACGAATCCTTCACGTTCACAACCTTCCCAACGTTCGACACCAGTCCTTGGGCTTTCAGTTGGTCGCTTGGCCAGCACGCTGAGAAGTCTTCAAACTCAACTACGCGTTTCACGATTTCACGCCGTTGGCGGAGGGTCGTCTCACCTTTGTCGTTCAGCCGTGTCAGAACCACACGCGCGATCTCGTACTTGCCGATGTTCTTGCGGTGTGTTCTCACGCGCTCAGCAAGGTCGCTCATCAGTCTTTGCGAGACGCCGGCGCCCCGAAAGAACAGGAGCACATCTGGCTTTGACCGACAGAGCAGCGGAATCGTGTCGATCAGAAGCTCCATCAGTTCGGGTGGGTAGTGATGGATGATGTCAACGTGCATTACTGTCTGTCGCAGAATCCGTGCCGTTGTCTGCGCCCTCTGTTTATTCTAGTAGTTGCTTATCTGCGTTCTCAGGTTACAGTGCATCGAAGCGCCGTAAAGGTCTGGGAACAGGGTCATGTAGTTGATGTTCATTCGGTTCAGCGCCCGAAGGCAAGTCTCTCGGTCCTTGTTCGGAACGTGAATTTCCAAGAGCACCATCTCGTCAGGCTTAGACCGGAAGTGGTTGTCGATCCATTGTTCAATGGTTATGCTGTCGGGCGATTTCGTGAACAGCCCCGATTGGTTTATGAGCCTCTGGTTCTCGTCGGAGAGTGGGCGGTAGAACTCGACCAAGTGATCGTCAGACTCTCCCTTCGTCCGCAATTCACTAGACTTGCTCGTAACCTTCCGCTGCCGCAGCTGAAACACTAGCCGTGTGCTTGTACTACCGTCCTCGTCTTCCTCAGCAAAGGCGTGGAAAAGCGCAACATACGGTGATAGCGTCCAATCCAGTAGCGGAGTGGCCAAGTTATAATGTCGCCCCAAGGCCCACAGTTCATCGCCTTCCACCGGGGCGGGGTTAGGCCCGCGCCGACCTCTTATCGCAGACTTGAAGTCCTCCAGCTGCTGTGTTCTGAGTCTCGCGATCGTCCTCCCTTTCGTTGACAGCCGCGCGAGCGAGGGTCTGAGCAGCCAGTCGTTGCGCCGCTGTCCGCGATAGGCGAACGCAAGTTTCCTCCACCTCTTGTACGTAACGACGTTATGAAACTGCTCCCACGACTCCAGCGCGGTCTCGTGGACGCCATTCATCACTCGATGGCGCTCTGGCCACTTCGGTATTTCACGTCCCCCGCTCATCTTCATTCCTCCACCTCTCAGAGGCATGCCGCCCGCTTACGTACGCCACCAATCCTCCAGGCTGTGCGTCATTCTTCTTCCTCAGTGGCGTCCTCAGTCGCGTTGAGCCAGTTCGAGTCACGACACCATTGCTCTGTTTGTTCCGCGTATTGCTGCCACGTCTCTTGAAGGCGCTCAACATTCTCAGATGTCACAAGCGGCTTGTCGATGTAGTCGAATTGGTTGTACTGCGGCGTTGGCAAGACGTCGAAACTGGCGCCACCGAGCAAATAGATGCTGACGAAGTTGGCCATCTTGCAGATTGTCTCGTGCGCCGCGTCGTTGGGGACAGTGGCCCCTCCTGCGGCTGAACTATCCTTCCGATGTAAGTTGCCTGAACTTTGCCAGCAGCTGGAGTGTTGTCTTGCCCGGAGTGCCGTCGCCGATCTGCCGGCCGTCGATGCAGACGACCGGGACGATTTCAGCCGCGCTGCCGGTGAGGAAGCACTCGTCGGCTACATAGAGCTCATACACGGTGAGGGGAGATTCCCGCACAGGCATGCTTTCGCCGCGTGCGATTTTAATGACGACGTCGCGGGTGATGCCGCCCAGTATGCCGGCGTCGAGCGGCGGGGTGCTGAGCACGCCGCCATCGACGATGAAGATGTTGTCGCCGGTGCACTCTGCGACCTCGCCTCTCGAGTTCAGCATCAGGGCCTCGACACAGCCGGCGCGGATGCCTTCCAGTTTGGCCATGATATTGTTCAGGTAGTTGCAGGATTTGATTCTTGGGCTGAGCGCGGAACTGTTGACCCGGCGGGTGGAGACGGTGACTATGTCCAGTCCTTTCCGGTAAAACTCCTCAGGGTAGAGCTGGATGTCGGCGGTGATGATGATGATGGAAGGGGTGGGGCATTTCCTCGGGTCCAGCCCGAGGTCGCCCGGGCCGCGGGTGACGACGACACGGATGTAGGCGTCGCTGAGGTTGTTGGCGGCCATCGTATCGTACATGGCCTTCTTGAACTCTTCCGGTTCCATCGGTATTCGGAGCATGATTGCCTTGGCAGAGTTGTAAAGGCGCTTGATATGTTCGTCTGCCTTAAAGATAGTGCCGTTATAGGCGCGGATGCCCTCGAAGATGCCGTCGCCGTAAAGCAGGCCGTGGTCGAACACGGAGACCGCTGCTTGTTCCTGCTCGACGAGTTTTCCGTCAATGTAAACTTTCAGTCCCATGTATTGTTCTCCTTGACTGCTGACTGTCCGGCGTTTGCGGTTACATCGGATATTTTTCCTTCGTGCATTCTGGCGATGCGGCTGCAGCTTGAGGCGAGTTCTTCGTCGTGGGTCACGATGACAAAAGTTGTGTTCATCTTGGGGTTAATTCTCCACAGCAGTTGGTAAATGCGGTTGCTTGTCTTTTCGTCCAAGTTGCCAGTGGGCTCGTCGCAGAAGACTATCTTCGGCTGGTTGATGAGCGCCCTGGCGATGGCGAGTCGCTGCTTTTCGCCGCCGGACAGTTCCCCCGGTTTATGCGAGGCTCTGTCCGCAAGCCCGATCTCGTCGAGGATTCGCTGTGCTCGCTGTCGGACCTTGCCCCGTCGGGCCGCCCAGCCGAGCCAACTTGCCCGCACCATAGCTGGCAGCATCACGTTGGTGAGGGCGTCGAGGTCGGGAAGGAGGTGATAGAACTGGAAGACGAACCCGAACTCGCAGTTTCTCAGCCGCGCCCTGACCGCTTCCGACGCCGTATCCACCTGTGCTCCATTGTATATTACCGAGCCGCGCGTGGCCGTGTCAAGCAGCCCGAGGATGTGAAGGAGGGTGCTCTTTCCGACGCCCGAGGGGCCGGTGACGGCGAGGATTTCGCCCGCATTCACCGACAGGTCGAGTCCGTCGAGCACCACCAGCGGCCGACCAGCCTCCGGGTACTCCTTGACGAGGCCTCTTGCCGCAAGCAGTTCACTCATACCGGAGGGCCTCCACAGGGTCGAGCCTTGCGGCCTTGATTGCCGGCCACAGCGCCGCCACCAGGCTGACCACCACCGCACTCCGCGCCATCACGGTAAATTGCACCGGGCTCTCCACGTGGGGAAGTTTGTCCAGGTAGTAAATGTCAGGCGGGAACACCCGCCAACCGAGCAGGCGGTCTATCCAGTCTTCGATGGTGTTCAGGTTCGCCGAGATGAGCCAGCCCGCCGCCAGGCCGAGCGCCGCGCCAAGCGCCCCGATCATCAGGCCGTTGAGGAGGAAGATTCGGACGATGCCGGCGCGAGTGGCACCCAGCGACATCAGGATGCCGATGTCGCGGGTCTTTTCTTTCACCATCAGCCACAGGATGGCCATAATGCCGAAGCCAGCTATGACCACCATCAGACTCATTATGATTACCTGGATGTAGCGCTCGACAGCGACCGCCCGGAGCAGCGGCCTTTGTTTGTCCCGCCAGGTGCTCACGCGCAAGCCGCGGTCATCCTCGAACCGGATGTTGGCGAACTCGAGCGGCGCGCCCTCGACCTCGATGACCATCTGCTCGATGTCGGCAGGGTCCAGCAGCCCCAGCCCGTCCTTCGATTCGAAACTGGCAAGGTTCTGCGAGAAGGCGACGTCTTCCATCCTTTTCCGTGGCGGTATGAACCACTTTCTCAGCTCCGAACTGGTCTCCGACTTGGCGTAGTAACGGCGGCCGGCCGAGTCAGTGAGGGAGACTTCGAGAGACGCTGCCCGCACGACCTCTTCCGAGGTTGCGGAGCGTCGGACCTCGAAGGCAAGGGTGTTCGGCTGGTCGGCCCGCCTCAGGACCGGTGCAACGTCGGTGATGATGACCTCCGCCTTGGGGTAACTGCCGGCGTTGTCCGGCGTGATTTTGAGCCACCATTTGCCGTCCGCACGCCGGGCGGCGTATGTTCCGCCGCGGGTGTCGAGCCTGCTGAGTTCGTTTTCGTCCCCGGGGTCGAGAAGTGAGGTGGCATTTTTCAGCGCTTTTCGGATGTTGTCTTTCGCCTCGTCGGCGTGGCTGATGTCGTGCAGGCGGACGCTGATGGAGGTGACGCGGCCGGGCAGCCCCAGCATGTTCTGCGCCGCCCGCAGCGGGACGTAAACCAGGCGGTCGTCGTATTGATAATGTCCGCAGCGGAACGCACCAATCACGTCGAAGTCGGTACTCTCGAATGTCATGATGGTGGTGGGCGAGGTGATGCTGATGGTATGGCCGGGGAACATAGCGCCGATCCGTGCGGCCAACTCGATTCCGAGAAGCGCCCCCGGGTTCTCGGGCTCTCGTCCATCGTCGTATGCGAAGTCCAGCCCCTGCTTGGTCAGGGCATCGGCGACCTGTAATTTATACCGCTCGTAATTTCCGCTTTTCCTCACACGGTCGTCGAGCGCCCGCAGGTACGTCTGGATTTTGCTCGTCTTCTTTTCACGTTCCGGGTCGATGCCGCGTAGTTGACCGAACCGTGTTTGTTCGCCCGAGCGGATGAGCACGAACGGGCACTCGACCAGCGGGGCGCACGCCGCCACCTGCGGCACCTTCTCGAGCCGGCCGATCAGTCGCTCGTAGTCCCCAATCCCCACCAGCTGGTCGCTCTCCACCACCACGTGCGACATGATACCGCGAATCCGCGCCTGGATGTCGCGGGCGAACCCGTCCATTACCGACGACACGATAATCAGCGCCGTCACCCCCAGCATCACGGCCACCACCGCGATGATGTTCACCTTCCGGGAGCGCAAGTACTTCTGGCTGATCAGCACCTGATACTTTTTCATGCCCTACGCTATGCTCTCAAACTGTCGCCGTAAGACCTTGGGCTTTCATTCGTGCGGACGGTCCGGCCGCATCAGGGGGAACAGGATTACATCCCTCAGCGATGTTTTCTCCAGCAGGATCATCAAGAGCCTGTCTATGCCCACGCCGAGCCCGCCTGCGGGCGGCATGCCGTGCTCCAGTGCGAGCAGGAAATCCTCGTCCATCCGGCCCACAGTGCCCTCGTCGCGCCGCTCGAGCTGGCGCTCCAGTTCACGCCGCTGGGCCACGGGATCGTTCAGCTCGGTGTAAGCGTTGGCCAGTTCGAACCCGGCGACGAGCACCTCGAACCGCTCGGAGGTATCCGGGTCTTCGGGACTGCGCCGGCAAAGCGGCGCCAGCGGCGCCGGCTGGTGCGTGAGGAACACGGGGTTGACCATCTCCGGCTCCACCGTATGTTTGAAGACCTCATCCAGCAGAGCGTGCAGCTGTGCGGTGTCGGCTTGCTCGATGCCGAGCTCTTTCGCTTTTGCCCGGACTGCTCCCTCGTCGGACATGTCGATACGCGCGTACTCTTTGAGCGCTTCGGCGAATCGCATCCGGGGCCACGGCGGCGTCAGGTCGATCTCGTGCTCGCCGAAGGCGAACTTCATCCGGCCCAGCACCTCGTCCGCCACGGGCGTCACCATCTGCTCGGTCAGTTCCATCATTACCTCGTAGTCCGCGTATGCCTGGTAGGCTTCAAGCATGGTGAATTCCGGGTTGTGCTTGTTCGACACCCCCTCGTTGCGGAAGTTGCGGTTGATCTCAAACACCCGCTCCATCCCGCCGCACAGAAGCCTCTTCAGATACAGTTCAGGCGCAATCCGGAGATACAGGGCGAGGTCCAGAGCGTTATGGGGGGTGACGAACGGCCTTGCGGCGGCGCCGCCGGGGATGGGCTGCATCAGCGGGGTTTCCACCTCCACGAAGCCCCGTCCGCTAAGGAAGGGTCTTATGGCGCTGAGGATTCTGGTGCGGTTCAGCGCCTGCTGCATCGACGGTGGGTTGGCGGCGAGGTCGAGCGACCGCCGCCGCGAGCGGGCCTCGATGTCCTTGAGGCCGTGGAACTTCTCCGGAGGCGGCAGCAGCGCCTTGGCAAGCACGGTCAGTTCTTCTGCAAAGATGGTGACTTCGCCGGTGCGGGTTTTCGCCAGTTGTCCTTCAATGCCGACGATGTCGCCGATGTCGAGCAACTTGACCACCGCGTAAGACTCCTCGCCGAGCCGGTCAAGTCCGAGGTGGACCTGGATTTTCCCCGTCCAGTCGCGCAGGTCTGCGAAGGTGGATTTTCCGTGTCCCCGTATGGCCGCCAGGCGCCCAGCCGCCCGGACCACGGAACCTTCCTTTTCGTCCGCGTATGAGCTCGCCAGTTCTCCCGCCGGCTCGGTGTTCGGATAGACGCCGCCGTAAGGATTGACCCCCATCGTCCTCATCTGTTCCAGTTTTGCCAGTCTTTGGTCCCTGAGTTTTGACATGCGCTGGTTCCCGAGGCCCCTGTTGTTCTCCCAACCGGTGAGGCAGCATAATAGCACGGCAGAAGTCCGCAATCAAGGACGGGCGCCGGGCTGGGCGTGTTCGAGAGCGGACCAACGTTGCAGTTCTGCGGCGAGAAGGGTAACGTGATTTGGCATGCGCCCAAACGCTGATCCGCCGGGGGCGGACCAAAGCCGGGCCAAAGGCGACACCCTGGGGGAGAAACCGGACGTGAAGGTGGTTGACGAGGGCTCGGCGGGCGCTGGCTGAGGGGAAACCGGGACCATCAGCCGGATAGCCTGAAGCTGCTGAACTCGCCCGTGGCGTCGGTGTATTCGACGTCCACGTTACTGACGCGGGCGGCCGGCGGGCCGGTGTGGCACCAGTCAACCATCGACTTGACGTGGCTCTCCTCGCCCTCGAACACCGCCTCCACCGATCTGGACCACGTATTTTTCACCCAGCCGGTGAGGCCCAGCTGGCTGGCCATGCTGGACGTGGAAAACCGGAACCCTCCCGCCTGCACCCTGCCGTGAATGGTCACGTGCGCTCTGATTTGGGCCATCTCGTTCAGTGTCCCGGATTTTGGGTCTATTCCATCACGGTGTCCTGGTGCGAATACGGCGGTGCGCAGCAGCAGAGGAAGACGAGCGGCACCTCGCCGGTGTTCGCCAGTTGATGATATGCGCCCGGCTCCATCAGGACGGCGTCGTGCGGTTTGACCTCCATCGTCTCGTCGCCGACGGTTATCGCCCCGTGTCCTGATAACACATAGTAGATTTCCTCGGAGTTCGGATGCCGGTGGCCTCGGGTTGCCGCCCCCGGCTGGAGAGTTGCCTCGGCCAAACTCTGGTTCTTCACCGGCGCGTTCGAGGGGTCGAGTATCGACCGGACCTCCGAACCGTCCTTGGTAACGAAGGGCCTGGTATGGTTGCGGTTGACGAGTATCACCTGTTCCTCCGCGCCCGTCGCGCCTTCAGCGTGAACAAGATAATCACGAGGACGGCGGCGAGGGCCGGGACAACCAGCAGGGATATCTCGCCCCGTGGCGGCGGTTCGCCACTCGTTCTGGCCAGAGCGGCGTTGGCCTTTTTATTCAGTTCGTTCGCGATTTTTTCAGGCAGGGTGCGGCCGCCGACGGCTCTTGATTCCGCCAGTTCGATCTGCGTCCGAACAGCCTGCCAGCCCAGCACCCCCGGCTCTGTCCGCGCATGCGGCAGGGCATCGAAGGCCCGGATATTTCTGGGAGCTTGAGCGAAGAAGGCCTTGACCCTGTCAGTCTGTGCGGCGGACTTGCGGACAGGCAGGTAGCCGGTGCCGGTGGCCCACTTCGCAGTGGCGTGTTTGGAGCAGAAATACTTGACGAACTGCCAGGCGGCCCTCTGGCGTTGGGGGGGGGTTTTCATCACGGCGACGTTTGCGCCGAACAGCACCGTCACCGGCTCCTCGCCCTGGGCGTGCGGGATGATGGCCATGTCCCAGTTGAACCTGCCTTTTATGTCTCCTTCAACGTATGGGCGGGTGGTGCTGGAGCGAATCATGAAGGCGCAGTTGCCGCTGGAGAAGTCCTTGCGGTCGCCGTAACTTGCGCGGTCGATTTGATAAGCGGCGCCCGACCTGGCGAGGTCGTATATCAGGCGGAACGCTGCGACGCCAGCCGGCCGGTCGAACAGCGCCCGCCGCCTGTCGCTGGAAAGTACCCGGCCGCCGAACGACATCACCATCGCGTCAACGGTCGAGGCATCGACCGACAGGGCGTAGCCTTTTTTGCCCAGTTTGTCCTTCACCGCCAGGCACTGTTCCTTGAATTCCTTCCACGTCTCCGGCGGGCGGTCGAAACCTGCCTGCTCGAGCATGTCGGCGTTGTAATACATCATCAGCACGCTCTTGGTGAAGGGGAAGGTGTAGTACTTGTCGCCGTAGGCGGGATATCGGTTGTTTTCGAGGATTCTGGGGAAGATGTCGGCGAGGCTTTCTTTCGAAAGGCCAATCTCCGGGTCATTGATGTAGTCGTCCAGCGGGACAACCGCATCCGACTCGATGTATTCGGCGACCATGCTTTCGTATGCCACGACCAGTTCGGGCAGCTTCCCCGTCGGAATGGCGGCGCGGACCTTCTGAAAGAGGGTGGTGTAATTGCCAGCGTAGCGAAGTTCGACCGGCGCCGGTGGGCTGCCGGCGTTGTATTCGTCCACGATTTCCTGGAGCAGGCGGGCGTTGCTCTGCGCCTGCGTGTGCCAGAACACCAGCGGCTTCTGGGGTGGTCCCGCGCTCTTCGGCTCGTCAGCGCCGGCGGCGGAAGCCGCCACACACACCACACAAAGCACTGAAACAAAATCCAGCTTCATCCTATTCTCTCCTAACCACGAAACACACGAAGAACCGCGGCTCTCATTTTCGGTCCGTGCTCTTCGTGGTGAATTATTAGCCTTTCGCCGTCTCTTGAATCTAAAGCAAAAAGCAGCAGCTTTTATAACCGACTGGCCTGGAAGTTGTTATGTTTCTCGCCGCTGCAGTTCAGGGGACGTTTCATCAGAAATCAATTTTCCATTCTCACCGACCACCGGTTTCCCGAGATAGGCTCGCCGTCCCAAGTTCTCGATATACGTCTGATCCTCGATCTGTCGTTCTAGGAATTTCTTCAGCCCTTCGATGACAGTCCAGGAGTCAAAAAACAGTTGTGCAAGACAATCATGGTTCGCAAAAGGGTTTCTGCGTTTGTACGTTGTGTTGGCAGGTTCTCCGTGTATAGCGCTGTTTCGCACATCGTTGATGGAGCGGAGCGTGTCGTCGTGCAACTCCGGTTGGGGAAAAGACTCAAGACAGGGCTGCAGTAAATGATAAACTCTAGTGTAGCTCATCCTCTCTACATGTTTCAGCAGACTGTCCTGACATTTGGCAGCTTTTGCGACGTCTTCTCCTATGAACACTAGGCGTCGCAAGTGTAGATGTAGAATTCGCTTTAGCTGCCGCTCAACATTGGCCTGAATGTCCAAGATTGTTGACCTAACCAAATGCTCATGGTCCGAAAGGGGTGAACTCCAAGTCCGCACACGTGCATAAACTTCTTGCGGTGTCCGGCAGTTTATCATTTTGGCAAAGTAGTCCTTCTCCTTCACCACGTTATGTACCTCCTTTCATCGGCTCGCCCCGGGTTCGAGGGGAAGTCTGGAAAGTTCCATGCGTACAATACTTAATTCTCGCTCGTCTTCCGCCTTGACCCATTCAGCACTGCTACTTCTCAGCACCGTGCCTGCGAAGCAGTTCCGCGATGTGTTCGCGCGCCGCCATGTGTAGCGGGGTCAAGCCGTCCTTGTCCTTCGCCTTGACCTTGGCGCCCTTACCAATAAGGAGTACAGCCACATCCTTGTATCCGTAGCGCGCCGCCATGTGTAGCGGGGTCAAGCCGTGCTTGTTCTTCGCCTTGACCTTGGCGCCGTTAGCAATAAGCAGTACAGCGACATCATTGTATCCGCAGATCGTTGCCATGTGCAGCGGGGTCAAGCCCTCCTTGTCCTTCGCTTTGACCTTGGCGCCATTAGCAATAAGCAGTAGAGCCACATCGTTGTATCCGCAGAGCGCCGCACAGTGTAGCGGTGTCCTGCCGAGCCTGTCCACCGGGTTGACTTTGGCGCCCTTGGCAATGAGCAGTGCAGCGACTTCCTGGTGGTCACCCCAAGCCGCCCAATGCAGCGACGTCAACCCTTCGCTGTTCTTGGTGTTAGCGTTGGCGCCCTTCGCAATGAGTAGTTCAACTGTGTCGTTGTCGCCCTCGTCCTCGCTTATCGCCGAGGCCAGTGGCGTGTGCCCGTACATATCTAGCGCGTCCATGTTGGCGCCATTCGCAATGAGCAGTTCCGCAACGTCCTTGTGTCCCTTGAGCGCTGCGCAGTGCAGCGGTGTGCGGCCTTCCTCGTTCCGCGCGTTCACGTCGCGTCCGTTCGTAATGAGCAGCGCGACTGCATCCTTGCGCGCTTCTCGCGCAGCCTTGTGCAGCCGCGTGTCGCCGTTCTCATCCGTCGCGTTGGCGTGAGCGCCGTTCGCGATGAGCGGCGCCGCGACGTCCTTGTGCCCGTTCTGCTCCGCTCCGTGTAGCTTTGTTTCCCCCAGCGCCGAAAGATTTTTCTCAAGCTCAGCTTGATCTAGATACACGCGGCCCGTCTCATTGACACTGGTGCAATCCAGAATAGCCTCAGCCTGTCCGCTGGTGAGCTTACGCCCCAGCCGATACTGTTGAAGCAATGAAAGTGGCCATGGTTGACGGAATTCGAGTGCACCATTTAACAGGCACACCAGGGGCCAAACATCCTGGCTCTTTGCAACTATTCCACGGTGGACCCGCTCATCCCACTCCGGGTGTCTACTTCTTGAGATCGTGAGCAACGCTTCCGCGTGGCTTATTCCCTGGTTGCTCAGATCGCGGTAGCGTTGCTGAGCGCGCTTCCAGAACCGCCACCCCTTCAACGTATGTACGGACGGCGCAACAACAAATAGCCAGGCCAAACACACGCCAACCCCGAATAGGAAATCAATTATAGTCATTTGCGCTTTCCCCAAGAGGTCATAGATCGGAGCTTCTCAAGCAACCGAGCAAGTTCCTTCTAGTACAAATTTTTCACACCGCCATCTCCAGCACTTCTTTCACTCGGGGTATTATTGCTCTCAGTCTCGTGGAATTGCCCTCTCAAACGCGGTCTTATGGACCTTTCGCCCTCGCTGGTGGCGGGCGACGTGGTGTTAGCCATCTGGTGGCAATTGTACGACGCGCGTGGTTTTTTTCAAGGGCGGCTACAGCTTCGCCGCTATCCTTTAAGCCCCGTTCCGGCTACGCCCTCAACAAACCGCCGCTGCAACACCAGGTACAGCACAACGACCGGTATGATAACAATCGCGGATGCGGCCATCAACGTGTTGAAGTTGGTGGACTCCTCGCTGCTCAGCAGTGACAGGCCGACCTGGACAACCCGCATCTCCGGAGAACCCGTCACCAGGAGCGGCCACAAAAACCCGTTCCAACTCGCAAGGAAGGTGAAGATGGTCACGGTGGCAAGCGCCGGCGCCGCCATGGGCACTGCGACCTGCCACATATAGCGCCAGTGCCCGCAGCCGTCGATCTGCGCCGCCTCAAAATAATCGCGAGGGACAGACCTGAAGAACTGGCGGAGGATGAAAATCGAAAACACGCTTGCCGTCCAGGGAACGATGAGCGCGGCGAACGTATCATACCAGCCCAGCCTGACGATTGTGCAATAGTTCGGAACCAGCACCACCTCGAACGGAATCATCATCGTCGAGAGGAAAACCAGAAAGATTATTTTCTTCCCCGCAAAATCCATACACGCAAACGCATAGCCCGCGAGAATCGAAGTGAACAACACCCCGGCCGTGACCGCCAGCGCCACGATGAGGCTGTTTCGGAAATACGTGGTGAACGTTACCTTCGCCCATGACGCGCCGGCCGCGCTTTCCCAAGCCTGGGGATAGTTGTGCCACTGTGGAGAACTCGGCAGGAGAGTCGGCGGGCTGACGTTGGTCTCTTGCGTGGTCTTCAACGACGTGGAAACCATCCAGAAGAACGGAAACGCAACCAGCAGCGCACCGAGCGCAAGGACCAGATAAGCCGCAGCCCTGTTCCCTTTGTGCGAAACCATCACCACCTCTTGCTACTCTGCGAAGTTTGGCTACGTAGCACGAGAAAACCGGAAGCCGCACAACGCGCTCAATAATGCACCCTCGGCCCCAGCACCTTGAACTGAAAGGCCGTCAGCCCCAGTATAATCAGAAACAGCAGGCCGGCGGCGGCGGTCGCCGCGCCGTAGTCGAACCTGCCGTAGAAATTGTTGAAGATGAGCATCGTCAGGTTCTGTGTGCTGCCGACGCTCTCCTCCTGCGTCATCACGTAAATCTGGTTGAACGTCTGGACCGAGCGAATGGTCGAGATGATTGCCAGGAAAAAAAGAGTCGGAGAGAGCAGCGGCAGGGTCACGCTCCACATCTTCTGCCGCCAGTTCGCGCCGTCCACCTCCGCCGCCTCATACATCTCCCTCGGAATCACCGAGAGCCCCGCAAGAAAAATAACAACGTTGAATCCGAGCGTGTGCCACACGGAGAACACCATCACGCAGACCAGTGCCAGGCTCGGCCCAGCCGCCCACGAGGGCAAGTCCATGCCCAGACCCTCGGCGACGAGGCTGAACACCCCGGCCGCTTCGTAATACCAGCGCTGGCCGCCCATGC
>JAUWIN010000097.1 GCA_030605345.1 Candidatus Brocadiia bacterium | reverse complement strand
GCGGGGCTTGAGCCGCACGACATCAACCTGGTGCGGGTGGACCACGGAGAAAGCCCTGCAACCATGATATGGCTGTGGGGCGGCGGCAAGGCGCCCAGTATCCGTCCGTTCACAGAAAAGTTTGGCAAGACCGGAGCCGTTATCTCCGCCGTGGACCTGGTCAAGGGGATAGGAAAATACCTGGGGTTCGAAATAATCGAGGTTGAGGGCGCTACCGGATACTTCGACACGAATTACGCGGGCAAGGCGGATGCGGCGATCAAGGCGCTCGATATCCACGACTTGGCGGTGGTGCATATCGAGGCGCCCGACGAGGCCGGACATAACGGTAGTGTTGAAGACAAAATCAAAGCCATAGAAGACGTCGACGCAAAGGTAGTGGGGCGGATACTCGGTGCGTTGCCCCAGAAGGCGGACTTCCGTATCCTGGTGACGCCCGACCATCTGACCCCAATAGTCAAACGCACACATTCGAACGAGCCTGTGCCCTTCGCAATGTGCGGGACAGGCATTGAGCCGGTGCACGAACTGCCGTTCTCTGAAAAGATCGCCGCCGGCTCCGGCCTGAAAATAGAACGCGGGCACGAACTCATGGCCTATTTTCTTAGAGAGTGACGGAGGGAGGTGGCTGATGGCGGAAGTGAAGGAACTCATAGATCGACTGACGAATTTTCGCACGAGGTCGGCGGCGAAGGACGCCCTTATCGAGAAGGGACAGGAGGCCGTCGGCCCGCTCATCGCTGCGCTCCGCAGCGGCCAGGTCAGCGTCCGCTGGTCCGCTGTTACCATACTGGGCCAACTGGGAGCCAAGGAAGCCGTCACGGACTTGGTCGGCCTCCTTAACGACTCCGAAGTGCGGGACCCCGCCAAAGAGGCGCTGCAACGTATCACAGGCGAAGATTTCGGCGACGACTACGAAGCGTGGAAGCACTGGCTGGAGGTCGGCGGGGGCGGGGCTGGGCCTGCTTCCCAACTGGCAGATAACGTCGCCACCGACGCCGACCTTGTCAAGGAAGCGGTCTATAACACTGACGTATCGGCCGAGGAACGACCGCCCGGCTACGTCCTCCGAGTCCCGTTCGCAAACCGTCACCAGGACGTCGCTCTCGATTTCAAGGCAAAAGATTCCGAGGATGTCCCGCTGGTTGTGGCGTACACCCGCTGCGGGCTGGCCAACCCGAAACATTACGAGTGGGCACTGCGCCAGAACGTAAGGATGTTGGCCGGCGCTATCGCAATCGCTGACATTGAGGGCAAGGGCAATTTCGTTGTAGCGGACGTGATGATCCGCAGCACGGTCACACCACGCATCCTGATTGAATCGGTGAGGCGTCTCGCACGCAAAGGAGACCAGCTGGAATCCGCTCTCACAAAGGCTGACGAGTATTGAACGCCAGCGAAACAACTCGCCCCGGCCGGATTCTGCTGTTCGCCGGTGACGGCAAGGGCAAGACGACCGCCGCACTGGGGCTTGGCCTGCGGGCGCTCGGCCACGGCCTGAGAGTCTGCATCATCCAGTTCATCAAGCACAGGCACGATGTGGGTGAAGTTAAGGCCGCGGAGCGGCTGGGGCCGGACTTCCAGATATTCCCAATGGGTTGCGGGTTTGTGAAGGAAAAGGGAGGAACCGCAGAAGACAGGGCCGCCGCCGCAGAGGCCATGGAACTGGCACGAACCAAAATGCACCAGTGCGACGTGCTGATTCTTGACGAGGTCAACAACGCCGTGAAGGAAGGACTGGTGACCGTAGAGGCCGTGCTCGACCTCCTTGGGGCCAAGCCGCCGGGCCTTCACGTGGTTCTCACCGGGCGCGATGCGCATCAGAGCTTGGTCGCCGCGGCTGATACTGCTACGGATATGGTCAAGCTCAAACACGCGTACGACGGCGGGACCAAAGCTGTTCCAGGAATTGAGTACTGAGAACCGCCGCAGAAAAATGAGGACGAGAACGAAACCATGACAACACAGAGGCAAGTCGTCATCCTCGGCGCAGGGCCTGCCGGCCTGACGGCAGCCGTTTACGCGGCACGCAACGCGCTCGACCCGCTGGTGCTTGAAGGCGCCTCACCCGGCGGACAATTGATGACAACAACCGAAGTGGAAAACTATCCCGGCTTCGTCGAAGGAATAAAGGGGCCGCAACTGATTCAGGCCATGCGGCGGCAAGCCAGCCGGTTCGGCGCCGAATACGTGCAAGAGGACGCAGACTCAGTGGACCTGTCCGAACGACCGTTTGCGGTTACGGCCGGCAACGAAACATATATGGCCGAAGCGCTCATCATCGCGACTGGGGCGCATCCTCGGCTGCTGGGGCTGGAGGCGGAAAAGAGGTTGATGGGACGCGGCGTCTCGGTCTGCGCCACCTGCGACGGCCCCTTCTTCCGGGACAAGCACGTGCTGGTCGTCGGGGGCGGCGACGCCGCCATGGAGGAATCGACCTTCCTCACCCGATTTGCCAGACGTGTCACCGTCGTTCACCGCCGGGACGAACTCCGGGCCTCGCAGGCCATGCAGGACCGGGCGATGAGAAACGATAAGATCGATTTCCTCTGGAGCCATCTCGTGGTTGACATCCTTGGCGACCAACAGACCGGCGTCGCCGGAGCCAAGGTGAAGGACCTCAAGAAGGACGAAGTCAGAGAGGTTGACTGCGAGGGCGTCTTCTTGACTATAGGCCACATCCCCAACACGGAACTTGTGAAGGGCCAGCTGGAACTGGACCGCAAGGGTTACATCGTGAGGAAGCAATACGACACCTCGACATCGGTGGAGGGGGTCTTTGCGGCTGGGGACGTTGCTGACAGCCGATACCGGCAGGCGATAACTGCTGCTGGCACGGGCTGCATGGCGGCGCTGGACGCGCAGAAGTTCCTCGACTCGGTCGCATAGGTCGCGTTTCAACACAATTTTGCTTGACTCCCTCACTGCGGGGCGCTACCTTCCCTGTTCTTGTATCGCCCGCTGCCACGTGAGGTTCGGGAGGTTTTGAAGCTTGGCTATTATTGTTCAGAAATTCGGCGGGACCTCTGTGGCGAACGCCGAGTGCATCAAGACGGCCGCCAGCAAAATCATCAAGGCCAGTCGCGAGGGGTACCAGGTGGTGGCGATTGTTTCCGCCCGCGCTGGGGTCACTGATGAACTCATCCAGATGGCCAGAGCCATTGTGGCGGAACCCGCCCCACGTGAGCTTGATATGCTCCTGTCCACCGGCGAGCAGGTGTCCATCGCCCTGATGTGCATGACCCTGCACGTCATGGGGCAGCCGGCGATTTCGCTGACCGGCGCGCAGGTCGGCATCGTCACAGACAACGCACACACCAAGGCACAGCTACAAAGCGTGGAGACCGACGTAATCACACGCCAGCTGGACAGGGGCAAGGTCGTCGTCGTCGCCGGTTTCCAGGGCGTCGATCCCCAACTGAACATCACCACCCTGGGCCGTGGCACTTCGGACCTCACTGCTGTGGCGCTGGCCGCGGCGCTCAAGGCGGACCTCTGCGAGATATACACCGATGTCGACGGCATATATACTGCCGACCCCAATGTTGTACCCACCGCCGTAAGGCTGGACGCCATCAGCCACGACGAGCTTCTCGAGCTGGCCGGCACCGGTGCCGGGATTGTTCAGTCGCGCTCCGTGGAGCTCGCTAAGAAGTTCCACGTGCCGTTGCGCGTCCGCTCGACGTTCAGTGAGTCCCCGGGCACCGTGGTTGCCTGCCAGGTGCACGGATTTGAGGACGTGCCTGTCTGCGGTGTGGCCATAGACCTCAACGAATCTCGCATCACCATCTCCGGAGTTCCAGACACCCGCGGAGTCGCCGCCGGGCTCGTCGGGGCGATTGCGGAGCGGAACATCAACATCGACACGATTGTCCAGAGCTTCCCACACCAGGGCACAGCGGATATGAGCCTCGTGGTGAAGGATAGGGACCTTCGGGAGGCGCTGGAGGCGTGTGAGGCGGCGGCGAGTGAACTTGGTGCGGGCGAGGTCTCGTGGGAAGAGGAAATCGCTCGCGTCTCGGCCGTGGGCAAGGGAATGGTCGCACACGAAGGGATAGCCGCCAGGATGTGCACCGCGTTGGGCGACGAAGGCATCAACATCAAGATGATTACTACCTCCGAGATTAGCATCTCCGTGGTGGTGGACAGCGCCGCCGGCGAGCGCGCTCTTCGTGCAGTCCACAAAGCGTTCGGGCTTGTTCACCTGCCCAAGGCCACTGCGGTCACGGACGTGCCGGTCGGTTTTGAGTGGTCAACATCAGACGCTATGGAAGGATTTCACGTCCAGTCGGTCGAGTGTGACCGTGACCAAGCGGAAGTGAAAATTCTGGGTCTGTCCGACATCCCGGGCCAGGCAGGGCTGCTCCTCGCCGCGCTGGCCGATGCGAAGGTCGGCGTCGACGTGGTGCTCCAGAATTCATGCGCTTCGGGGATCAGCGTGACCATCGGCCGGGCCGACGTCGAGCGGGCCACGAACGCAGTTCAATCGATGTCGCCGCCAGTCACCCGGCAAGCGCCCAGAGTCAACCCCCGAATTGCCAAGGTCTGGATGAACAGTGTGGGCCTGCGAAGCTATCCGGGCGCCGCCGCAAAGGTCTTTCAGGTCTTGGCCGACGAGCAAATCAACATCGAGATGATAGGTACGTCGGAAGCGCAGCTCTCCGTTGTTGTCGCCGAAAGCAGCGCCGACCGGGCCGCTGCGGCGCTCAGGCGAGAATTCAAACTTGCGACCTCAGCCCAACCATTGTCTGATGAACAGAACGGCTGAGTATGACCGTCGAGCTCCCGCCCAGGTATTCTCCCGCAGAAGTCGAAAGCAGAATCTACGCCCGCTGGGAACAGGCGGGATATTTCAACGCCGAGGCCGAGTCGGACCGCGAGGCGTATTGCATCATGATTCCCCCGCCCAACGTGACCGACCGCCTCCACGTCGGCCATGCGCTAAATAACACGCTTCAGGACGTCCTCATCCGGTTCCAACGAATGCAGGGCAAGAACACGCTGTGGATGCCCGGCACCGACCACGCAGGCATCGCCACACAAACCGTCGTTGAGAAACGCATCCTTGCCGACGAAGGCAAGCGGCGGATCGACTTCGAGCGCGACGACTTCGTCGCCCGCATCCAGAGCTGGAAGGATGAATACGAGGCGACCATCACACGGCAGCTCAAGCTGATCGGCTGCTCATGCGACTGGCGCCGACAACGCTTCACCATGGACGACCTGTGCGCCAAGGCGGTGCGCGAGAACTTCTTCCGGCTCTTCAATGACGGCCTTATCTATCGCGGCAAGCGGCTGGTCAACTGGGACCCGGCCACGCAGACCGTCCTCGCCGACGACGAGGTCGAATACGAGCAAGTCAAGGGCCATTTCTGGTACATGCAATACCCCCTCACCGAGCCCGTCGAGGTTGGCGGCGAGAAGGTTGACCGCGTCACCGTCGCCACGACCCGCCCTGAGACGATGCTGGGCGATACGGCCGTTGCCATGCATCCCGCCGACCCACGCGCCCCGGCGCTCGTTGGCAAGAGGGTCAGGCTGCCCATCGTCGGCCGCATTATTCCCATCATCGCCGACGAGCACGTCACCCCGCCCGACCCCGACAGCAAGGACGAGAAGGCACAGTTCTCCACCGGGTTCCTCAAGGTCCCGCCCGCACACGACCCCGACGACTACGCGATCGCCGAGCGACACTTGGAAGAAATCTGGCGGGCACTGGCGCCAGAGTACAGCGGTCGCAATCCACGCGAGCTCGTCTTCGTCAACGTGCTCGCGCCGGACGGCACAATCAGCGACAAGCACGGCTGGAATGACGCAGCGAACACCGAGGAAGCACGCAACCTGCTCGGGATGGACCGGTTCGAGGCACGCGAGGCGATTGTCGAGTGGTTCCGGACCGAAGGGCTGCTCGGAGAGACCCGCGACTACGTCCACGAAGTCGGCCACAGCTACCGCAGCCACGTGCCGATCGAATCGTATCTTTCCGACCAATGGTTCATCGCGGTGAAAAAGCCCATTTCACACCTGGTGGAGAAGTTCGGCGAGGGCTTGATCGATGGCACCGATGTCCCGGCAAACTCGCTTGCCGGCCTGGCGCTCGAGCCGCTGCTCGACGGACAACTCAAGTTCATGCCGGAACGCTACGCCAAGACGTACCAGACCTGGCTGGAGAACCTTCGCGACTGGCCCATCTCCCGACAGATCTGGTGGGGCCACCGTATCCCCGTGTGGTCGCAGGACCTCGAACTGAACGTCCCGGCGGGCGCCCAGCACGAAGGCCGAGGCCCAACGCCGCAGGAGACCGCCGCACTCGACAACGCAATCGGTGGGAACTTCGGCGAGAAGTTCAAGCAACACAGTGTGCGTTTCGTCCTGCACGTGGAGACACACCCGGACAAGGACAACTGGATTCGCACATACCTCTGCCTTGATCGCGATGAACCCGGCGCGATCACAATGATTGAGAACGCAGGGTGGCAGCAAGACCCGGACGTCCTCGATACGTGGTTTTCGTCGGCACTGTGGCCGTTCAGCACACTCGGCTGGCCGGAAGAGCCGCCGGAACTCAAGACGTTCTACCCCGGCGACCTCCTCTGCACGGCGCGAGAAATCATTACCCTCTGGGTGAGCCGAATGGTGATGATGGGGCAATACTGCATCGGCGACATACCGTTCGCCGACGTCTTCATCCACCCGATGATCCAAGACGGCGAAGGACGGAAGATGTCGAAGAGCTTGGGCAACGGGATCGACCCGATCGACATTATCGACAGCCACGGCGCCGACGCGATGCGATACACCCTCGCCTTGATGACCACGCAGACCCAGGACGCGCGGATGCCCGTCGAGTCGGTAACGCTGCCTGACGGCCGTAAGGTGAATACCAGTCCGAAGTTCGACATCGGCCGTAACTTCGCCAACAACCTGTGGAACGCCGCACGGTTCGCACTGATGAACCTGCAGGAGGGCGCCCCCTGCGTTGACCCCGACAACATGGCATTCGAGGACCACTGGATTCTGAGCCGCCGCAGCCGCACCGTCGAAGCGGTCACGACCGGCCTGAAGGAATTCCGCTTCACCGACGTGGCGCAGGCAATCTACGATTTCACCTGGCACGACTTCTGCGACTGGTACATCGAGGTCATCAAACCGCGATTCGGTGACCCGGCGACCGGCGACCAGGCACGCGCCGTCCTCGCGTTTGTGTTTGACACGATCCTGCGGCTGCTGCACCCCCTCATGCCGTTCATCACCGACGAGTTGTGGGAGCACCTGAACGAGGCGGTGCCGGTCCGCGGTGTGGGAGAAGGAACCGAAGCGGCAGAGAGCGTGATGATCGCCGATTGGCCGGAGCGGCTCGACGCGTTTGATGATCTAAAGCTCGAATCGCACATGGAAAGCGTGCAGGATGTTATCCGGAGTGTGCGCAATATCCGGAGCAAAATGAATATCGGCGCGCAGAAGCCGCTGACGGCGATAGTGTCGAGCACGGACGCGGAACTGCGAAACGTAGTCGAGGCGAATCGGTCCCTCGTCCAGCACATGGCCAGTATTTCGGAACTGGTCGGCGCAGAGGCGGCCGCCGGGCCGGCGCGGAAGCCGCTCCATTCCGCCACAGAAGTAATCGGCCGCACCGAGGTCTTTGTGCCGCGGGAGGGCCTCATTGACCGCGAGGCCGAACGCGGCCGCCTGGAGAAAAATCTCACGG
>JAUWIN010000107.1 GCA_030605345.1 Candidatus Brocadiia bacterium | reverse complement strand
GGGCCCGGAGGGATGGGCCCAATGACAGGAAGAGGCGCAGGCTATTGCGCCGGATACTCGGTGCCGGGGTATATGAACCCCTACGGCGGCCGGGGATTCGGCCGTGGCTTTGGCGGCGGACGCGGCTGGGGGGCAGCGGCTTACGGCGCACCCCCACAAGGCGCATATGCCGCACCGTACGCCCCGCCATATCCCGGGCCGTATGCGGCGCCGGGTGCTGCACCGTATGCTGATCCGGGTGCGGCTCAACCAGCGCCTGAACAGGAGCTGCAGGCACTGAAAGGTCAGGCCGATTATCTCAGCAACACGCTGGAGGCAATCAAGGCCCGCATCGACGAACTGGAGAAAGCCAAAAAGTCAGAATAAGCCGTGGCACAAACCGGGGGCGGACGACGGGTGAGCCTTCCGTCCCCTCGCCCACGGCACAGAAAGGAGAGATAAGGTGAAAATTGTCGTGACGGCGAGCGGACCGGGGCTCGACGCTGAAGTGGACCCCAGGTTCGGGCGATGCGCAAACTTCGTGTTTGTTGACACCGACTCCATGGAAGTCGAGAATGTCGAAAATAAGAACACTACCGCAGGAGGCGGCGCGGGGATTCAGTCGGCACAACTCATCTCCGACAACGCCGCAGAGGTCGTCCTGACGGGCAACTGCGGCCCGAACGCATACAGGACACTGCGGACCGCGGGGGTGGAGGTGATCGTGGGCGTGTCGGGCACTGTGCAAGAGGCCGTGGAGAAGTATAAGTCAGGCGCTTTCTCATCCACCGAAGGCCCGAACGTGGACGCGAAGTTCGGACTATAAGTGAGTAAAGGAGAATAAACATGCCCAGAGGTGACGGAGCAGGCCCTCCCGGCGGTGGGGCCGGTCGTGGAACTGGCGGAGCAGCTGCCGGCGGAAGAGGGCGCCAGGGCGGATTCGCGCTCGGCCCCGGTGGGAACTGTGTTTGCCCTAAATGCGGCAAGACAGCGCCACACCAGCGCGGCGTTCCCTGTTATCAGCTCAAATGCCCCGGCTGCGGCAGCGCGATGAGCCGGCCGAGGTGATGTTTTGAGCGAGCCAGAGCTCCCCCCAGACCTGAAGGATGCGGTGCGCTTTCACGGGCATTTCTGTCCCGGCCTCGCCATCGGGTACAGGGCATCTAAAGTCGCACTGGAGCGCCTCGGGGCGCAGCGGGCGAAGGATGAAGAACTGGTCGCAATTGTAGAGAACGACTCGTGCTCTGCCGACGGTGTGCAGTGGGTGTCCGGCTGCACGTTCGGCAAGGGCAACTTCTTTTTCCGCGACTACGGCAAGCAGGTCTTCACCTTCGCACTCCGCCCCACAGGCCGCGCCGTCAGGCTGGCTTTGAAACCGACAGAAGAACGGCCACCCCTGCCGGAAGATGACCGTGCGACCCTTGCCGACCAGATGCTTAATGCCCCTGCCGAAAGCCTTTTCACCGTCACGGAACTTGTGATAGAATTACCGAAAGCAGCATCGATATGTAGTTCCGTGAGGTGCGAGCGTTGCGGCGAACCGGTAATGAGCACCCGAACGCGAAACGTAAACGGCCGAACCCTATGTATTCCGTGCGCACAGCGACAGGAACAAACTGCGGAGAAGTAACCTATGGGGAGGCCCCGTTGCTTACCCCACATCGCGGAGCGCCGCCTGCATCTCTCAGCGACAGGCACGAACGACGATATGAACCAAATCTGAAGCATCAACCAGGAGAACATGGTGTCAGAGAGCAAACCCAATCAAAACGCCGGTTCGCAACGTAACCAGCGAGAGACGAAAAAAATGGACCCCGGCGAGCGGCAGGCCCAGCAGCGGGCGGCCGTGGCGCGGAGGATGTCGCAGGTCAAACGCAAGGTAATGGTGCTGTCCGGCAAGGGCGGAGTAGGGAAGAGCACGGTAGCCGTCAATCTGGCCATTGCGGCAGGGCAGGCCGGCATAAGAACAGGCCTGCTCGACATAGACATCCACGGCCCCAGCATTCCGAAACTGCTCGGCCTGGAGGGGCACCGGCCGGACGTCAGGGGCAACGACATCCAGCCTATTGAAGCCCAGGAGAACCTGAAGGTTATGTCCATCGGTTTTCTTCTCGAGAACCGTGACGATGCCGTCATATGGCGTGGGCCAATGAAATACAACGCCATTCGCCAATTTCTGGCCGAGGTGGAGTGGGGCGAGCTCGACCTGCTCATCGTGGACTCGCCGCCTGGAACCGGGGACGAGCCGTTGTCGGTCGTCCAACTCGTCGGGAACGCCGACGGAGCCATTGTGGTCACCACACCCCAGGAGGTAGCTCTGGCCGACGTGCGCAAGTGCATCAACTTCTGCCGCCAGCTCTCCCTCCCCGTCCTGGGCGTGATCGAAAACATGAGCGGGTTCCGCTGCCCTCGGTGCGGAAACGTAACTGACGTCTTTGGCTCAGGCGGCGGCGAAAAAATGGCAGCCGACATGGCCATCCCATTCCTCGGCAAGATGCCAATAGACCGGCGAATAAGCGAATCAGGGGACTCAGGCAAGCCCTATGTTACAATGAAAGACGGCCTCCCCTCCGCCGAATTGTTCCGCAAGGCCGCCGTATCTATCACCAGGACAGAAAGGGAAGAATAATGCGCTATGCTGTGCCGCTGGCAAACGGGGTCTTGAGCGCCCACTTCGGTCACTGCGACGAGTTTGCACTGGTCGATGTAAATCCAGACACCGGACAGGTTGAAGAAGTAAACAAGGCCAAGGCGCCGTCGTATGCGCCGGGTGCGCTGCCGGCGTGGCTCAGCGAGAACGGCGCCGGAATCATCATCGCAGCCGGAATGGGACAGCGTGCGCAGCAGCTATTCCACAAATCCGGCATCCAGGTTGTCCTTGGGGCGCAAGAGGCGCCGCCCGAGGAACTGGTGCGGGCACACCTGGCCGGAGCACTGGACACCGGCGATAACATCTGTGACCATTAAGGAGATAACGGTGGAACCGCTGCGGGCGACCGCCACTGTCTTGGTCGAAAACACAACCACCCGGCCCGACTTGTATCCGGAACACGGCTTCTCCCTCTGGATTGACACGGGTGAATCGAAGGTTCTGTTCGACACAGGTGCGAGCGGAGTGGTCTGCGAAAACGCGAAAAAACTCGGCATTGATCTCTCGCAAGCCGATGCGATTGTGCTGAGCCACGGCCATTACGACCACACCGGCGGGCTGGCCGACGTCGCGGCGCTAGCTGAAAAGGCGGTGGTTTATGCGCATCCGGCGGCGCGTGTGAATCCCGCCGGCCGAGAAATCGTGCTCTCGCGCACACCAGAGACCGTTGTTCCGGGCATCAGGACGACGGGCGAAGTGGAGCGCCTGACCGATTTCGAGACCGCCCGCCAGCAGCCGGTACCGTTTCCCGACGACCAGGGGATTTACTTCGAGGTAGAGCAGGGCATCGTGGTGGTGGTCGGCTGTGCCCACGCTGGCGTGGTGAACACGTTGAGGCACGTGTCGCAGCTGGCAGAGACGGACAGGATTTACGCCGTCCTCGGAGGGATGCACCTCGCCTCGGCCACACGCAGCCGCCTGAAGAAAACCGTGAAGGCATTCCGAGACCTCAGCCTCCAGCGTATTGGCCCGTGCCACTGCACCGGCGAGAAGGTCATCAATATGTTTGAGCGTGAATTCCCGCAAGAATTTTTCCCCTGCCGGACAGGCACCGTCATCACGTTTGGAGACCAAGGTGGCTGAACACACCGAATCCTACGTTTACGGCCCCGTGCCCTCGAGGCGACTCGGCAGGTCGCTGGGCGTGGACCTCATCCCGTTCAAGGTCTGTTCGTTCGACTGCATCTACTGCCAACTCGGCCCTACGACAACCAAAACCGCGGAGCGCGGCGACTACGCCCCGGTTGACAAGGTGGTGGAGGACGTGGCCGCTGCACTGGACAGGTGCGCGCGCCCAAACTACATCACACTGGCGGGGTCTGGAGAA
Organism: Candidatus Brocadiia bacterium; assembly: GCA_030605345.1. Lineage (GTDB taxonomy): Bacteria > Planctomycetota > PUPC01 > PUPC01 > PUPC01 > JAUWIN01. The sequence continues at coordinate 2,511 of JAUWIN010000107.1, read as the reverse complement.
CCGACGCTTCACCTTTACCTCGACGAGGTTACCCTCCGCATCAAAAAGCTGTCAGACATACCCGTCGTTCTGCTGACCAACGGCTCGCTGTTCTATCGGGAAGACGTGCGCCACGATGCTGCTCTGGCCGACGTTGTGCTGCCTTCGCTCGATGCTCCCAACGCGGAACTCTTCCAGCAGATCAACAGACCCAGCGAGGAGATCAGTTTCGACCAATATCTGAGCGGCCTGATACAGTTCCGCCGCGAATACCCCGGGCAAATCTGGCTGGAGGTCTTTCTGGTCAAAGGGATAAACGACTCTGAAGAGCACGTGGCGGAATTTAACCAGCGTATCGAGCACATACGCCCGGACAGGATTCATCTTAATACGGCTGTCCGCCCGACCACCGATGAGCGACCGCTGCGGGTCAGCGCCAAGGACATGGCCAGGCTGTGCAAGATGTTCGGGCCGCAGGCGTCCGTGGTGGCGCCGTCTGATACCACGCCCCCACCGGGCGAGTTTGCAGCCACGCGCGAAACCGTGGCCGCGATGCTCAGGCGCAGACCCTGCACCCTGGCAGACGTCGCAAACGGGCTGGGTGTTCACCCAAACGAGGCAATCAAGCACATCGAAGGACTTGTTGCCTGCGGTGACATCGTCACCGAACACCGCGACGGCGAGACATATTATTGCGCGCGGGAGTGACCAGTTACCGCCCCCGAGTCTTGCGTGACGTGCGGCACTGCGCTAGAATCTCCAATCGCATCTGCGAGATAATTGCCAATGCATCCCGAAATCATCCCCGGCTGGCCGCTTCATTCCTACGGGCTGATGCTCGTCATCGGGTTCTATTCGGCTTACTTTCTGGCGCGCCGAACTGCGAACAGGGAGGGGATCGACCCGAACAGGATGGTGGACGTGCTGCTCATAGGCGCCGTCCTGGGCATCGTGGGCTCGAGGACCTTTTATGTCATCCAATACAACGAACAGATAAAAGGCTTTGTGGATCTGTTTGCCATATGGAAGGGCGGGCTGGTTCTTTACGGCGGGCTGATCGCGGCGGGCATAGGGGTGTTGATATATTTCAGGGTGAAGAAACTGCCGTCGTGGAAGTTCGCCGATGCTGCGGCGCCAGCAATTATGCTCGGCCTGGCCTTCGGCAAAATCGGATGTTTCCTCAACGGCTGCTGCTGGGGAGCGCGGTGCGACGAGACCTTCCCGTTGGCCGTCCGCTTCCCCAAGTTCATATCCTCCACCGCCGATGCCGGGTGCAGGCAGCGGCAACTAGCACTGGCCGACGTGCAGCCCGACGGCAAGTGGCACATCGACGTCCTGAAAGGCGCCCCCGCGTGGGTTAACTCGCGGCCCGCTTTGATCCGGTACGTCAGCAGCCTTCCGGATAACCAGCGGGTCATAGTTCTCATGTGGTCACGAGCTACGTGGACCCCTGATGGTGAACTCGCCCGGGAGGCCATCTCCGGCAGTTATACTTTCCTTGACCACTTGGCCCGCTATCCAGATGAGATCGGCCCGCAGGATAATTGGTCGCTTCCTGTTCATCCGGCACAGTTATACATGTCTTTCATGGCGTTTGTAATCTGCGGACTGCTGCTTCTTTATCGCCGCTGGCGGCGGAGGCCGGGGGAGGTCTTCGCCATGATGGGTGTCTTATATCCCGCTGCCCGGTTTATGAACGAAGCTCTGAGAGGCGACAGAAAGCCCGCGCTGTGCGGATTAACCATAACTCAAACCGTCAGCGTTGCTGCGTTCCTCGTAGCCACTGTCGCGGTCGTGTGGTGTCGATTACATCGCCGGGCAGGTTGACAGCGCCGGCAGCTGCGCCATAGAATCCCCTCGTTGCTCCACGGTTATCCGACCGTTTGTAAGGACCTCGTTCTATGTCGGGACTCGGGCACCATCAAGACCTAATCAAGTCTCTGGCGGCTGGCGCGGCCCAGCCGTTGTCGTTTCTGTCCGGAAATTATTCCGACCAGGCGGTCTGGCGCGGTTATGCCCGTAAGAAGGTGTTCGAGTTGCTTCATTACGCGCCGCCGCGGGTCAATTTTGCCGAAGAAATCGTGGAGGAACAGGACCGCGGCGCGTACGTCCTGAGGAAGCTGTGGTTCAGTTCGTCACAGCATCTGCGAGTGCCCGCGTACCTCCTGATGCCGCCCCCGACCCGCGGAAAGCTGCCCGGCATCGTCTGTCTCCACGACCACGGCGGGCTGTTTGCGTGGGGTAAGGAGAAGATGGTCCCGACCGAGGCCGACGCCCATCCTGCGCTGGCCGAATACAAGCAAAAGTATTACCGCGGAATCTCCATAGCGCACGAGTTGGCTGCGGCTGGTTTTGCGGTGCTGGCAATCGACAATTTTTACTTCGGGGAGCGGCGTTTGGCGGGACTGCCCGAGCTCGACGGCCTCGACATGTCATCGGTCGAGGGGCACGACAGGTTCGAACAGGTCGCCGCCGAAAGAGAGCCCGCCGCCGCGCTCCACGTGCTGCAGGTCGGCGCCAGCCGCATGGGCG
>JAUWIN010000114.1 GCA_030605345.1 Candidatus Brocadiia bacterium | reverse complement strand
TTGCTGACGGACGCAGCGCGATTGGTCCGCCGCTATCGGCCGGTGCCGAAGTTCCCGGCCCTCAGGCGCGATATATGCGTGGTTGTTGATGGCTCTGTCACCTGGGCTGAACTGCGCGCCGTGGCGAGTGCCGCTGCGGGTGACCTGCCCGAGTCGATAGGGTTTCTGAGTGAATATCGCAGCGACCAGATCGGACCGGGCAAGAAGTCGATCGCTTTTTCGGTGACTTATCGAGCCCAAGACCGCACCCTGACAGGCGAGGAGGCGGACAGGGCGGTCGCGGACGTGGCCAAGGCAATAAAAGAACAACTCGGAGCACAACTTCGCACCTGACCCGCCAAGGCTGCCTGAACACTATTTCCACCAAAACGTCTTCTGCGAACTGGTGCAGTTCGGCTATAATGAAGTGAAGTAGGGCGGCGGGCGCTGTGCCGTCCACAGACGGGGGCTGACAAGGGGCTTTTGGCGCAGAACTGATGAATCCAGAAACCCAGGTGATGTTCGAAAAACTTGTGGTCCAACGCGGCCTGATTACCGCGGAGCAGTTGGCCGAGGGCAAGCGGCTCCAGGAAGAATCGGCTGCGGCCGGGCGCGATCCGGGAACACTGCTCGACGCGCTGCTGGAGAAAGGTTACGGCGACCGCAAGAAACTCGAAGAGCTGGTGCAGGTGGCCAGAGTCCGTTCGGGCGAGCAACGGATTTCCATCGGCGGCTTCAAACTGCTCGAAAGAATTGGCCGGGGCGGAACAGGTGCGGTCTATCGCGCCTCACAGGTTAGCATGGGGCGGCTGGTGGCGGTCAAACTGATGAAGCCAAAGCTCGCCGCGGACAAACGCCACCTCGAGCGTTTCCTGCGCGAGGCCAGGGCCTCGGCCAGGCTCAATCACCCAAACATCGTGCAGGGCATCGACGCGGGCAATGACAAGGGTTACTACTATTTCGCGATGGAGTTCGTCGATGGTGACACCCTCATGCAAAGCATCCGGCGCGAAGGTCACCTGCCGGAGGACCGGTGCATCGAGATCGGCATCCAAGTTGCACGGGCGCTCGAACACGCCGACAAGTTCGGGATCATCCATCGCGACGTCAAGCCCCAAAACATACTCATCGACCGTAACAGCGGCGTCGCCAAACTGGCGGACCTTGGCTTGGCGAAATCCGCCGCCGCAACCGACACATCCGTTACCCAAGTGGGTGTCGCCATGGGCACGCCGCACTATATCAGCCCCGAACAGGCCCGTGGCGAGGAGAAGATAGACAGGCGAAGTGACATCTATTCGTTCGGCGCTACGCTCTACCACGCGGCGACCGGCACGGTGCCGTTTGAGGACGCGTCGGCGCCGGTCGTGATGAGCAAGCACATCGCCGCGCGGCTCGATCCGCCACAACGACGGAACCCCAATCTCTCAACCCGGTTTTCACGAGTCATCCAAAAGATGATGGCGAAGAAGCGAGAGGACCGATACCAGACGGCGTCGGAACTTCTGGAAGACCTCGAACGGATTGCCAGCGGCGAACAGCCAGCCGCGGTCGCCACGGCCGGCCTGCGGCGCGTTTCCTCCCGGCGCGTCAAAAAGCTCGGTCCCACCGCCGTAATCGTGACCGGCGTGCTGGCGGCGGCAGCCATACTGGCGGTCGTTCTCGCCTATGATGGGGCCCGGCGCGACGATGGAAACGTCGGTGCCGTGAAGGCGCGGCCTTTCTATAAAAGGGCTGCCGAACTCGTGGTCAAAGAACCGACGAATTTCGACGCCATTATCGGCAACCTCGCCCGGTACCTCGAGCTGGCCCCCGCCGGGCCGCGGTCCAGCACCGCCCGGAGCCTAATCGGAACCGCAAAATCCTTCCGCCGCCTCGCAGGTGCCACCGCCAGCACTCCGGATGATTGGGTCAGGACGGCAAGCGAACTGAAGGAGCTGTCGGCGAATGCTCCCAGCGAACCGCCCTACGGCAAAGGTATCCTGGACTACCTGCGGCGGACGTCAGGCGAGTTGGCCTCAAAGGCCATGAGCAGGGCAAAGGCCGACCCGCTCTATGTGCCACAGGCAGCCGCCTGGCTTAAGGCGGCGGCAGAGACGGCGCCCGACGACGCCATCGCAGCCGAACTGGCGAAAAAGCAAGACGAACTGACGCGCATTCTGCGGGAGAACACGGATTACATTCTGGACAGCTTCGCAAAAGAGGCCGAAAAACAAACACACGCCGGCCGCTTCGGCGCAGCCATCGCAACACTGGGCTCCAGCATCCCAGACGAACTGATGACCCGCCCACTCAAGGTCATTATAGAAAAACGAATCCAAGCCATAAAGGAGGCCGCGGCCCAGCACCTCAAACAGAAAGAGGAAGAGGTATGGGGAGCTCTCGACCGCGGGCAAATCAGCTGGGCGCGCAGCCAGACAGAACAGCTCGAAGAAAACCTGGGCGTGCGCGAACTCGAGCCGCAGCTCAGGGAGCTCTGCCGCACGGTTGAGGCCGCTCCCGAATTCCTGCCGTTGCTGGACCAATTAGGGGTGCTGAAAGATGCCGAGGCTATGACCGCGGTGGAGTCGGAACTCAAGCGCCGCTTCGGCGACAATCGATACGTGATGCACTCGCTGGGAAAGTACCAGGGCCGTATCCACCAACTACTGCTCCGCGAACGCACTGCGGGGAAGTTGGCTGCGGTGGCAAAACTTATCGCCGAGGAAAAATACAGCCGGGCGGACGCAGCCATCGACAAACTTCTGCTGGACCCGGCGCTGACAGAAGACCAACGCCGAACCGCCCTCGGGATGCAGCTGGAGTTCAGCCCGACATACGTGCTGCCGGCATTGTTTGTCCAGGCGCTCAAGCCAAGGCTGCCGCTCCAAAACGTCCGCCTGAAACTCAAGGGCAGCCCAAAGCTCCTGGCCTGTGAGATTACCTCCGCGTCGATGGAGTCGCTGACGCTCAAGACGAATGCCGGCGAGATGAAAGTAGATTGGAACATGCTGGGCCACGGAGGGTTGTGCCACCTTGGATTCGGCGGTCTGGGCTTGCTCAAAGACGACCCCAAGGGGCTCTACTATCTGGCGGTTCTGTGCACCGGCAAGGATAACGCCCTGGCCAAGCGCCTGTTGCGGTCAGCCGTTGAGTTGGCTCAGAAACGGACGGGGGCGATTCTGCCGGTCAACGGGGGACTAATCGCACGGGCAAAAGCGATGCTTTCCGACATCCAATCCGCCGAGGCCGAAAGGGCAATGGAACGGCTCGCAAAGCTGTTCAACTCCGCCGACGACCACAACGAGGTCGAAAGGGCCATTGCGGCGTATGCCCGTTTCAAGAGGCAATACGGCGAGACGGCATACGTGAAGAAAAATGCCGACGCGCTGCGAAAGATCGCCCTCGTGCTTGGCGAAGCGGTGCTGCGGGACCGGGTCGGCCCAATCAGCAAACTGGTCAGGGACGGCGATTGGCGCCGACTTGTGGCTAATCTGGAGAAGGCAATCGAGGAGACGAAAAAAATCGCCCCCATCCCTCCTGAGCGATTGGCTGCCGCCGAGTCCCTCCTCAATTTCGGGAAGGATTACCTGACGGAGGAGATTATATATAGGGAAGTATTCAACGTAACGCCCTGGCGGCTTAATCGTCTCGACCGACTGGCGCAGCACAGCAACCAGCGAGTCGCGGCACGGGCAGCAAGCTATAGCGAGATTGCCAGGATCGAGGTGAGGAAACAGAACAAAGCCAGGGAGCAACGGAGGTATGCGAGAGAAGAGAAACGCAACGGAAAAACCGTGTCGGTGAAGGACGTGAACGTGAGACTGGCGCGGTATAACGCCGTGTTCGTGTATTGGCTGGGAAACAGCAGGGAATGTGCTTGGGCGGAGCTCGACGCCGCACGTGACTTTACACACACGGGGAAGGCCGACAAAAACACCGGGGACATAATGGCAGCCTTGATGATGGAAGGGTTTGTTGAACGCCACAAGGACCTGTCACAGGCCCTCTTGGCAAGCACGGAATACGAACGCCTGGGGGTCTATACCAGGCTCGCGGATGACCTCCCGGTGTTACGGTTATACATTGTCCCCCAGGCGAAGCAGGCAATGTATAAGTACCGCGGCACCCGCAACTATCCTGCCCGGTTCTGCCTGATGGTAGCCGAGCAGTACGAGGCCGCTGGTGACATCGAGAACGCCTATAACTACTACAACAAGTTGTGTTCCAGCCGAAGCGGGTATGAGAAATACATGTGGCGCGGGTACTTGGGTCGAGGCCGGATTTGGGAGCGACAAGAAAAATACACCAGAGCCCTCGCCGACTACGAACGGGCGTTCCTGCGCTCGTCAGGATGGTATGACGGTTATGAGTGTGCGAAAGCCATTGTCAACTTGTGCACGGATTCGGAGAAGATGGACAAACCCGCCCACGCCCGGAAGGTGGTCGGCGAGCTGCTCAAGCGCGCCGGCAGCTCGAAGAGCTTGCGCAAGCGCACAATAGAATTGCTGGAAAAGGGGGAATAGCACGCCGACACGTTCCTTACGCTAATGGAACGGTCAGGCCCTTCTCAAGCTCCTGCGCCGACAACTCACCGAATGATTGACCATTGATGGCCACGGCATGCTGGCCGTGCCCGATTCGGCCGAACTTCACCAGTATCTCGCGCGGCCCGGTGTACGGCGAGGCCAGTCTGGCGAGCGTAGAGTTCACTTCGACCGAGACGTTGGTGCGGTTCCAGGATGTCACTGACGCATCGATGCCGTCGATGCCAACTGCCTGTTTGCGTTCGCCATCGACCCACACGTCGCCGAACTTCCTCTGGAGATAGGCGCTGGCGGTCAGGCCGCCGCCGGCGCTCCAATTGAATCCGCTCCAGCCGCCGATGCAGTCGCTGGGGCCGCCGTGGTACACGTTCTCGGGGGCCCGGCCGATCCAGGAGTCCGGCCCCTGGCCCAGATTGGTGAAGTTGATGTCGTTGGCGTGATTCTCCTCGATGTCCATCAGGGCGAACGACGCCCGGCACGCGGCCACCGCCCGCTGAAGATACTCGATCTCGCCGGTGGCTTGGTAGTAGTCGGCGTAAGTGTGGACGAACCGGGCCTGCCGGCCGTCGTTCCATTCGCCGTCCGTGTTCATCACGCCGAAGCCCCCAAAGAGGCAGCCGATGTACCAAGGCGGCGACCAGACCTGATGATAGAACGACAGGAGGTCCAGCGCGTACCGCCCGCGCTTCAGCCAGCGCTCATCGCCCGTTAGCATGTGCAGGGCCAGGAACTGGTCGGCGGACCACTGCACGCACAAGTTGTTCTGCGGCGGCAGGCCGCTGAGCGGATCGACCCACGTCATCGGCTTGGGAGAGCAGGAGTAGAACGTCTCGAAGTCGTAGAATCGGAGCGTTGTCACCACCTGCTCGTTGACGAAGCGTCCCGCCGCTAGTGCTGCTTCCTTGAGTCTTGCATCGCCCGTCAGCATGGCTGCTTTTGCCAGCACCGCGCCGCTGATGGCGGTGGTCCCGGCCTCGCGCAACTGCTTGGCCGGCTTCAGGTCGGCGAAGAAGTACGTCGGCACAGCGCCCGACGGCAGCTGCTGATCGGCCAGGAAATGCGCGTAGGCGGTTACCCACTCGATGAACGGTTTGTCCTTACCAAAGTGCTCGGACCAATACAGCATCCACCATGCCGTCACGCCCATCGCGGCCGTGTCGTAACCGTTGAGGAAGTCGGCGACCCGCGAGGTCCACAAGAGCGAGCCCTCGAACTGTTCTTCATCGAAGTTGTAAATGCAGCGGAACGCGCCGTCCTTTCGCGGCGAGGACAAGATGAGCTGCCGGATGCCGTCGGCGATGGCGCGCAGCTCCGTGTCGCCCCAGCGGTCGGCGTAGTGACGCATACCGAAGCC
>JAUWIN010000125.1 GCA_030605345.1 Candidatus Brocadiia bacterium | reverse complement strand
CTGATTATCAGATACTTGAAGCTAATTTTGGTGAAGGCACATATCCTCTTGGGGGAGGGGGCGGGAACATTTCTCCTTTGTCCGGCGCAGTTCCGGAGCCATCCACGGGCGGGTTAGTTGGTGCATTGATTGTTGCTGCATCCTTGACGCGGAGGAAAAGGCACCGCAGTTGAGGCGGGCAAGATGCCGGCCTTACAACCGGCAGGATGCCGGCGGCACGAACAGGTTGCGGTGCGGCTCAGCGGGCAGGCGCACTCTGATCTTTTGTAACGCTGCTGTTCTACCTCCCGCTCATCAGTATCCCTCACATAATCCCAAGAATCGTATTGACGCTTTTCGCACTTGACGCGGCGGGGGCGGCGTGCTAACTTGCCACTTCATGGTGTTGGGTCGTTCGCATATCCTTTCAGGAGGTCGCAATGGCGAGTAAAATTCGGTGGGGTATCCTGGGCACGGGCAGCATCGCGAGGCAATTTGTGAAGGGACTGGCTGCGGTTCCCGACGCTGAGGTTGCGGCGGTCGGGTCGCGCGCTCAGGAGACGGCGGACAAGTTCGGCGATGAGTTCAGCATACCGCGCCGTCACGGCAGTTACGCCGACCTCGCCGCGGATACGGACGTTGACGCTATTTACGTTGCGACGCCGCACTCGGTGCATAAGGACGCGACCATCCTGTGCCTCGAAGCGGGCAAGGCGGTCATCTGCGAGAAGCCGTTTGCCATCAACGCCTCGCAAGCGCAGGCGATGATTGGCACCGCCCGCAAGAAGGGCGTCTTCCTGATGGAGGCGATGTGGACGCGGTTCCTGCCGGCTATAGTAAAGGTGCGGGAGTGGCTTGCCGAGGGCGCAATCGGCGACGTGCACATGGTCACGGCGGATTTCGGGTTCCGCGCCGGCGTGGACCCGGAGAGCCGTCTTTTCAATCCAGAGCTCGGCGGCGGCGGACTGCTTGACGTCGGGGGCTATACCGTCTCGTTTGCGTCGATGATCTTTGGCGACGCGCCGTCGCGGATTGCGAGTATGGCGGCGCTGGGCAAGACGGGCGTGGACGAGCGCGGGGCGATGATTCTTGGCTATGACCGCGAGCGGTTCGCCGTGCTCTACACCGCCGTCCGTACGAATACGCCGCAGACCGCTTACATCCTCGGGTCGGACGGCAGAATCGAGGTGCCTTCGCCGTTCTGGTGCACGACGAAGGCGAAGCTGTCCGCCGGCGACCGGGAGGAAAAGGTCGAGGGTGAGATGGAAGGGAACGGATATAATTACGAGGCGGTCGAGGTGATGAACTGCCTCCGAGAAGGCAAACTGGAAAGCGATGTCATGCCGCTGGACGAGAGTCTTCGTGTTATGGAGACCCTGGACCGGATTCGAGAGCAGTGGGGCTTGAAGTATCCGATGGAATGAGGCAAGAAGTCTGTCGTGTGCGTTCACTTATACTCGCGTGGAATGGGCGCTGATACCCGACGGTAAGGAGTAAGAACAGTGAAATATGGGACTATCCTTGGAATCAAAAAGCCGGTGTCGCGGATCGCACAGGGCAGCATCATGTTCACACGGGAGGAGCAGGACCACAGTTTCGAGCTGCTCGATACCGCGTTCGAGGCGGGCATCAATATGGTCGATACCGCGCACGCCTATGGCGAGGATAACGAGCGGCTTCCGGCCGAATGGGTCGCGAGCCGAGGTGTTCGTGACAAGTTCGTGATGCTTGCCAAGGGCGCTCACCCCGACAACGATGGGAAGCACTGCAATCCGAAGGATATTACCACGCAATTGAATCAGTCGCTCGAGCGGATGAAGTTCGATTATATCGATTTGTATGTGCTTCATCGCGACGACCCCGACGTGCCGGTGGGCGAGATTGTGGATGTGCTGAACGAGCATCACAGCGCGGGCAAAATCCACGCTTTCGGCGGGTCCAACTGGACGTATGAGCGGCTCAAGGCGGCGAACGAATACGCCGAGTCGAAGGGCCTGGTGCCGTTCGCAGTGAGCAGCCCAAACTTCAGTTTGGCGGTGGCGGTCAAGCCGATGTGGGGGGGCTGCCTCAGCATCCAGAACCCGGACCACGCGGCGGCGCGGGAATGGTATAAGGAGACCGGCATGGCGCTGGTCACGTGGTCGAGCATTGCGCGCGGCTTTTTCTCCGGCCGTTTCACCAGTGCGAACTTCGAGGAGAAGAAGGATTCCGTCGAGGACTGCATGATCGAGGGGTATTGCTGTGCGGAGAATTTTCGGCGGCTCGACCGCGCCTATGAGCTCGCCGCGGAGAAAGGTGCCACCGTTCCGCAGGTCGCCTTGGCGTATGTGTTCAATTATCCGCTCAACATCTTTGCACTGGTCGGCGCTTGCGCGGTTGAGGAGATTCAGTCGAACCTCGGCGCACTGGAGATTGAGCTTACGCCTGAGGAGATGGGCTGGCTGAACCTGGAGCGGGACAAGCGGTAAGTCGTCGCCAATTCTCAGTGGACGCTGACGGGCTTGGATTGTTCACCGTTGGTTTAGTTTTTTCGGGGGGTTGTGGTCGTGGCGGCAGGGCGCACAAGGCGATTTCTGATTACGGGGCTGGCGACCCTTCTTCCGGTGCTGCTGACCGCCTATCTTTTTTATGTGGCGCTCACCGCCATCCACGCGCACGTCGGCAGTAGATTCAATGTCCTTTTCGGGATTCCGGAGAGCAGTTGGAACATTTTCCTGGGCGACGCGATCGCTTTCGTATTGCTGCTGGGGCTGGTGTGGTTCGTGGGATTCCTGCTGGCGACCTATGTCGGCGGGCTGGTCTTCCGCAAACTCGACAGGGTTTATCGGCGAATCCCGCTAATCCGCGTGATTTATCCCGCGGCAAAACAGGGGACCGATTTCTTTCTCGCCAGGAAGGGCGCGCGGTTCAGCAGAGTTGTCGCCGTAGAGTATCCGCGGCGCGGCATGTATTCCGTGGGCTTCGTCACCGGCGCCGGCCTTAGCCAGATAACGACAGACGACGGCGAGCGGCTGATGAGCGTCTTCATACCCAGCTCCCCAGCCCCAGTCACCGGGTACACCATATTTGTGCGCCGCAGCGAGGTGATCTCGCTGAGCCTGTCGGTGGATGAGGCCATCAAACTGACTGTCTCCGGCGGGGTTGTCGTGCCTGACCGCGAGAACCTCTACCGCGAGGATGCTCCGGCGTCCGACGAGGATCGGCAAGCTATCGAAAACCGGCCCGCCAGGGGCGGGCCTCAGGCTGAAAAGCCCCCCCACGGGGGCGACGACCCGCCGACGGCGGGGATTCTGTAGCAGCCCAATTTCAGCCATGTTGCGAAAGCGCAACACGACGCGTTGCCTGGGCGCAACAAATGTGGTCGCATGTTGTTTTTCCGCAACGATTGGCCTTTACAAAAACCGGGACGCGGTGTATATTAAACCATAGGAGGCCGGGGTGCATCACAAGACTCGCGGAGGCCATGTGATGGGCGGCGGATCTGGCCGCGGTCGTAAGAAATCTCGTAAGAACACCGGCGATAGTTCTTGCACTGGGCCCGCCGCCGACGAGGCGCAGGCTGAGGAATTAGAGGCCGGGAAAGAGCAGCTCGGCGAGAGGCTGCACCAGTTGTCGTTGTTCGGCGAAGTTTCTGCCGACGCCGGAACCAGCGAACTTCTTGAATCGATGCTTTCCAGGTGCATGAGCCTCTTCGCCTGCAAGTCCGGCTCGATATTCCTGTTCAAGCCCGACTCCGACGAACTCGAGCTGGCGGTCGCAAAAGGCCCGATGTGCGATGCGCTGGCGGGCATTCGTCAGCGGATTGGCGTCGGCGTCGCCGGCGCCGTCGCCGAAAGGCAGGAAGGTATATTCGCGGAGGACATCGAAAAATCGGAGGAATTCTCAAAGCGGGACTCCGGCCGGTACGAGACCAATTCGTTTGCATCTGTTCCAATTGTTTGCCGGGGCGAACTGCTGGGCGTCCTGAACCTCCGCGACAAAGAATAAGAGCAGCCCTTCACCCCCGCCGAAGTCGGGCGGATGCTTGCCATCGCCGGCTGCTCAGGCGGTACACTGCGGCGCTCACTCCAGCAGGAGAAACTCAGAAGTTTCAACATCGAGCTGCACAGCCGGCTCGACGACGCCATCGAGCGGCTCCAGAACACCAATCAGGAACTGGCCAGGCTGAAAAATTT
>JAUWIN010000072.1 GCA_030605345.1 Candidatus Brocadiia bacterium | reverse complement strand
TGGCTTTGCCCGCCCGCCACATCTCGGAATCTCCGATGGCCGCCAGCTCCCTGGCCAATCCCTGCTGGTAGTCGGCCTTGCCGCACGTGGTGAGCACGCGGCGGGTTTCGGCGCCCGATATCACTCGGTTGTAAAGCTCTTTGAAGACGGGCATCACGGCCTTCTTGAATTTCGGCTTCCAGTCCAGAGCGCCGCGCTGGGCGGTGGCCGAGCAGTTGGCGTACATCCAATCCATGCCTTTTTCCGCCACCAGCCGGATGAGGCTTTGGGTCAATTCTTCCACGGTTTCATTGAAGGCTTCGCTGGGGCTGTGGCCGTGTTTTCTGAGTACGGTGTATTGTGCCTCCATCACGCCCGCGAGGGCGCCCATCAGCACCCCGCGTTCTCCGGTTAAGTCGCTGAAGACTTCCTTTTCGAAGGTCGTGGGGAACAGATAACCTGAGCCGATGGCGATGCCGAGTGCGATGCAGCGCTCCCTCGCTCGGCCGGTGGCGTCCTGTTCTACGGCGAAACTCGAATTGATGCCCGCGCCGGAGAGGAAATTGCGTCTGACCGAGGTACCGGAACCCTTGGGGGCAACCATAATGACATCGACATCGGGCGGAGGGACGACCTTCGTCTGGTCGTTGTACACAATTGAGAACCCGTGTGAAAAGTACAGGGCATCGCCCGGATGGAGGTTCTTCTTGACCACCGGCCAGATGGCCTTCTGGGCTGCGTCGGAGACCAGCATCTGAACAATGGTCCCGCGTCGGGTGGCTTGTTCGATGTTAAACAAGTCCTTCCCGCGCGTCCAGCCGTCCTTTTTCGCCCGGTTCCAGTCTTTCCTGAACTTCGGCGCCTGGCCGACGATCACATTGAACCCGTTGTCTTTCATGTTTAGCGATTGCGCCGGCCCCTGCACACCGTATCCGAGCACGGCGATGGTCTCGTCCTTGAGGACCCTGTGCGCTTTCGACATCGGAAATTCTTTCCGTTTGATGATTTCTTCCTTCACACCGCCGAAGTCGACTTTCGCCATCAGTTGCTCTCCTTCTTGGCTACTCGGCCTTCGTCCCCCGCACCATGGCGATTCTGCCGGAGCGGACGACTTCTCTGATGCCGTACGGCTGGCATAGGGAGATGAAAGCATCGACCTTGGCTTCTGGGCCAGACAATTCGACCACCATGTCTTTGTGGCTGATGTCGACTACCTTGCCTCGGAAAATGTCCACAAGGTCGTTCACCTCCCCCCTCTTCCCGGGCAGGGTGGTGACCTTGATGAGCATCAGGTCACGCTCGACGCATTCCCGCCCCGAAAAATCCTGGACTTTGATCACGTTGACCAACTTTCGTAGTTGCTTGATGACTTGTTCGATGACGGCATCCTCACCGCGTATGGCAATTGTCATGCGCGAGGTGGCGGGGTCTTCCGTTTCGCCGACGTTCAAACTGTCGATGTTATATGCTCTGGCGGCGAAAAGCCCGGCGACGTGTGCGAGTACGCCCCCCTCGTTCTTCACCATCGCCGAGATGATGTGTCTCAAGGTATGGCCTCCTTATGCCAAGTCTATCATATGGTCGAGCCGTTCATCAGTAGGGACCATCGGAAAGACGTTTTCTTCAGGGTCAATGCAGAAGTCGAGAAGAACGGGGCCGTCAATTTTGAGTGCTTTTTCGAGTGCGGGCCGCACTTCTTCAGATTTCTGCACGCGGATTCCAGCCACGCCGTACGCATCGGCGACCTTGACGAAGTCCGGGTTGCCGTTGAGCCGGGTATGGGAATATCGGCGCTGGTAGAACAACTCCTGCCATTGACGAACCATACCCAGGTAGCCGTTATTGAGCAGGGCGATTTTGACGGGCGTGTTGTTGCGAGCAACGGTCGCCAGTTCCTGGATGTTCATCTGGAAACTGCCATCGCCAGCGATTTCAAACACGGTGGCCTCTGGCCGGGCGAACTGGGCGCCGATGGCGGCGGGGAAACCATACCCCATGGTGCCGAGGCCGCCGGAGCTGATGAATTGCCTGGGCCGCTTGAAAGTGAACCACTGTGCCGCCCACATCTGGTTCTGGCCGACCTCGGTGCAAATGATGGCTTCGCCGCCGGTAACCTCACGAATCTGCTGGACGACAAACTGCGGCTTCAGCTTCCCGTCGTTCTTGTAAGAGAACTTGTGGTCTCTTCTCCAGTTTTCGATCTGCTGCCACCATTCGCTGCGGTTGCGTTCCTCGATCAGCGGTGTCAGCCGCAACAGTATCTGACGGGCGTCCCCCACCACGGGCAGGTCCACCTTGATGTTCTTCCCGATAGACGACGGGTCGATGTCCACGTGCAGAATTTTCGCATGTTCGGCGAATTCAGTAATCTTGCCAGTGATCCGGTCGTCGAACCGCGCCCCGATGGCGATGAGCAGGTCAGAGCTCATCACCGCATAGTTCGCCACGGGCGTGCCGTGCATCCCGAGCATCTTCAGCGAGAGCCTGTGGTCTTCCGGTATTGCGCCGAGGCCCATCAGGGTAGTAGTCACCGGGATATTCCCCGCTTGGGCAAGGGCGAGCAGTTCCTGGTGGGCGCCGGAGGCGATGACCCCACCGCCAGCATACAGCACCGGGCGGCTGGACTGGTTGATCAGTTCGGCTGCGCGTTCGACCTGACGCGGGTTCCCCACACTGTTGGGCTTGTACCCCGGCAGCTGGAGGTCGCTCTGCAGCTCGCCGTCTACTTTGCTGGTACTAACGTCCACCGGGATATCGATAAGCACCGGGCCGAACCTGCCGGTTGTTGCTATGTGTGCGGCCTCGTGCACAACCCGGGGGATGTCTTCCGCATGGCGCACCAGGTAGTTGTGCTTCGTTATGCCACGCGTAATGCCGGTAATGTCCGCCTCTTGAAAGGCGTCGTTTCCGATGAGGTCTGTCCTCACCTGCCCGGTTATGGCAAGGATGGGCACGGAGTCGAAATTGGCGGTTGCGATGCCGGTCACCAGATTTGTGGCGCCGGGGCCGGAGGTAGCAAGGCAGCAACCGAGCCTGCCGCTTGCCCGCGCATATCCGTCGGCAGCATGGGCGGCGGCCTGCTCGTGGCGCATTAGCACCGCGTTGAGCTCCGAATCATACAGGACGTCGAAAATGGGAATGACTACGCCGCCCGGTATTCCGAACAGTGTATTTATGCCCACGTCGAGCAACGAGTCGATCAAGAGTTGTGCGCCGGTTCTTGTCACTTCGAGCCTTGTGAAAAAGTGATGCCGCGTGCGTGGCACGCCAGCGCGCAGCGAACAATGTGTCTCGGAACGTCCAAAGTGGCGCCCGCTCGTGCCGGCCACCAGCAGGCTCAGGCGGCTAAAATATTCCACCGCTGAAAGAGTCTTGCTCCGGAAGCGGCTCCGGCGGTTCGGCAGGCGGTGGTTCGGTCCCCACCGATGGAGGCTGAGCCTGCCTCTCGGCATCTGGCTGTCCGCCGGGGGAAGCGCGGGCTGACGATGGCCCTTCCGCCGGGCCAACGCGATCGGGCTGGCGGGGTCGTTTCAACTCCTTCTCGTATGCGGCAAGGATTTGCTGCTGAATCTTTTCCCGGCAGGCCGAATTGATGGGGTGGGCGATGTCCACGTGCAGTTTGACCCGGCCTGCCTCGTCGTGTCCCACCCTGTTCGGACTCAAGGGCCCGCCGCATTGGTTGCAGTGGGCGGCGCGAAGATGGTTTTTGCCGCCACAAGCGGGACAGCGGTCGGTAAGTTTCCTGCTGGGCATGGCAACAAAACAACCACTGGCACCCTCGATGATTTTGATGTCACGGATGACAAACTCGCGGTCAATGGTGATACTGCAAAAAGCCTTGAGTTTGTCTTCCTTGTCCGACACAAGTTTGATCTTTGCCTCGGTGATATTCACGGCTGCTTCCTCCATCATCGTTTCAAGCGGTCTTCACCATGTATCAATAGCCCGGCTGTTCGGTCTGCGCCACAAAAGTTCGGCCAATGCATCGGGCGCGGACACGCTCAGCGACCGCCAACGCCCGGGCCTCGGAATCCAGCAGGACGTAAACCGCAGAGCCGCTGCCCGAGACCAAGGCGGCCTCGGAGGCCGCGCTGGTCAACAGGTCCTTCGCCCTTGCGACCTCGGGGGCGAGCAACAGAGCTACCTCCTCGAGCCTGTTGAACAAATTGGCAGAAACCAAACTATGCTCGCCCTGCGCCAGAGAACTCAAAATCAAGTTAACTTTCCGGTTTCCGGTTGTCAAGTTCAATCTTGACACATTCCGGTATATCTCAGCGGTCGAGAGGGTGCGCCGCGGGCAACAAATTACGTAGTGCGCTGCCAGGTTAGACGTGACCGGGGTAACACGCTCCCCCCTGCCCTGGCATAGTGCGGTGCCGCCGCGGAGAAAAAACGTAACATCAGAGCCCAGTTGTGCGGCAAGTTCAGACAGGCGCTCTCTGCTCAGGCCCAGCCCGAACAGCCGGTTCAGCCCCGCCAGCACCCCGGCTGCGTCGCTGCTGCCGCCCCCCAATCCGGCGCCGGCGGGGATTTGCTTCTCCAGCGTGACGGACACCCCCGCCGGCAGGCCGCTCTCGCGCTGGAGCAGTTCGGCGGCACGGTATGCGAGGTTGCCTTTGCCGCCGGGGACCCGACTGTCGCTGCACCGGAAGGTGATGCCGCCGCCGGCTGTGGGGCGCAGCACAATTCGGTCGTAAAGCGTCACTGCCTGCATCACCGTTTCTATCTCGTGGTATCCATCCGGGCGCACTCCGCGGGTTTCCAGGAAAAGATTGACCTTCGCGGGGCAGTGAACGGTCAGACAGTCGCCGTCAGGGATCAGGATCATCGGTGCAAGCCCACAAGCAGCCGGCAGACAGAATCCTGGAGCCGGTCGGCTGCGGCCAGGTCTAACTTTTTGCCATTGACCAGGATACTGAAAGCCAGCCGGCCGCGGCCGGATTTGACGTATCCCGAAAGGGCGTTGACGCCTCGCAGGTGCCCTGTCTTGGCGAGGACGTTGCCCACGACCGGCGGCTCGCTCATCCGACCCTTCAGAGTGCCGTCGATGCCGGAGACCGCCAGCGAGTCGATGAACACGTCGGCACACTTGCTCATGGCCATGTAGCGCAGAAAACAGGCCAATTGCAGCGCGGAAAAAGCATTGCGCCTCGACAACCCACAGCCGTCGTCCATTCTATAAGAGCCTTCCTTTATCCCCATTCTATCGAGTTGTGTGGCGACAACCTTGAGGCCGTCGGCGAATGAGGCGGGCATTGCAGCGCGCCGGCCGAGCGTTTTCAGGATCATTTCGGCATAGAAATTGTGGCTGCGTTTGTTCGCTGTGCGAACCGCCGCCGTCAGCGAATGGCTCGCTTCGGCGAGCAGAGCCATCTCACTGGTATCTGTCCGCGCATCGGCGAGAACTATTTCCCCCTCTATGTGCACTCCGGCTGCGGCCAGGCGTTCCTTCAGCACCGTTGCTGCATACCGCGTGGGGTCCGCCACCGCCACCGGCGAACTAACGCCGGCGCTCTTGGGCGTCAGCTTGCCGGAGATGACCAGCGTGTCGCTGTCAGGCAGACGGTTGATCCACGCCTTTGATTTGCCCGCGGCGATGGTCTTGCAGCGGTT
This sequence comes from Candidatus Brocadiia bacterium, assembly GCA_030605345.1. Lineage (GTDB taxonomy): Bacteria > Planctomycetota > PUPC01 > PUPC01 > PUPC01 > JAUWIN01. The sequence goes on along the minus strand of JAUWIN010000072.1, from coordinate 5,841 downwards.
GCGGACCTTGAAATACCGGGGGGGCGGGTCGAGGATCACACGGGCCTGGGCGCCCGGTCGTTCGCCTGGCCTGACGGCTACGACCACGCAGTTGTTGTTCAACGCAAACGCAGACACGGGCGCACAATACCATCGAACAAGTTCGTCCTTCGGCCAGGTGGGGTGGACGTATTCTCGGTCGAACACGGTGTCGTCAATCACCAGGTTGCCCTTGACCAGTTTCACCGACTTGGCGACTTGGGCGGCGATGTAATCGAAGACGGCTGTGGTGTCGCCGTCGTGTTCCCGGCTCGAGATGGCCGGGTCGCCGCCCGCCACCACCACGATGTCGCCCTCGAGGACGCCGTGCTCTCTCATCTGGCCGGGGGCATAGACGGCGGTGGTGAACTCAAATTTCCGGCCCAGCAGCAGGAGCGCGGCTCCGGTGGTGACGAGTTTCACGTTCGAGGCGGGCGTCAGCAGGCGCCGCTCGCTGATGGCGCACAGGACACGGCCGTTCCTGACCTCTATGACGCACACGCCGACGGAGGAATTCTTCAGCCGGGCCGCGGTTATAACTTCGCGAACCCTGGCATTGAGCGGCGGCTCAGCAAGGCCGACCGTGGGACATACGAAGGTCAGAAAAGTAAGGGCCAGGGGAACGAGGCTGGAAGAAAATGCTTTTCTGAAAGGACCTTTGCCCCGCATTGGCTACTTACCTAGATGTTCGAGCTCCTCTATTGCCCGCTGCCGTCGCTGAGCAGGTGTTCTGGCTGGGTATGAGCGGGAGCAGTACCGTGCGGTTGTTGACAGGAGACCCCGACCCACAGCACACACAACACCAGGGGGAAGCGTCTTGAGCAAAGCGGGCCTCACGTGACCGCTCCCCGGCCGCGGGGGCCATGCGATGTCTCAGCGAGTCTCGTCCTGGGTGGCTTGTTGTTCTGGCGGTCGCCACGGCCTGGTCCTGGGCCTGATGTCATCGAGTCTGAGTTTGGCCAGCCTGACGAGGTCTTGCACGCTGGCGTCTGGCGAGTCGGAGCACAGTTCGATAATCTTCTCATAGGCCCTGACAGCGCGTTCGTAGTCGCGCGTCTCGCGGTGACATTCGGCCAACTTGTAAATGACAAACGGCCGGAGGACGTCTTTGCTGTCGTGGTAATCGGCCAGCCAGGCGCGAAAGGCGACCCCGGCCTGCTCGTATCTTTCGTCCTCGAAAAGCTCCATGGCGCTGTGCCATTCCTGGATGCTGTTTGGCTCCCCTTCGAGCCAGTTGCGGACACCTCGACAGCCGGCGGCTGCGACAGCAAGCAGGACGAACACGGCAAGTAATCGCACGTTCCGATGGCAGTTCATCCAGAGAGCCCTCCGTCAGTTTCCGACAGCGATGATAGCCCCGTCACATGGCCTTGTCAAGAAGTGCGGAAGCCTTCCAACGGCCGCGCCGTTCTGCTTGACGGGGCGCCCAGCGGCCCGCGAAGAGCGCCCTGCTCGCCGGTCATCAGCAGGATCGGGCTGGCGATGAAAATCGAAGAGTAAGTTCCGACAATCACCCCGACCAGGAGGGTAAAGGCGAAGTCCTCGATGGCGGCCCCACCGAAAACAAACAGCGACACCACGGCAAGCAGAGTAGTCAGCGAGGTAAGGAGTGTCCGGTTCAATGTTTGGTTGATGCTCAGGTTGACAATTTCCGGGAACCGTGTCTTCCGGACGGTTTTGCGGTTTTCCCTAATCCGGTCGAACACCACGATAGTGGCGTTGAGCGAGGAGCCGATGATGGTGAGCAGTGCGGCGATGACAGTCAGGCTGATCTCCCGGCCGGTCAGCGCCAGCGCCCCCAGGGTGATGATTACATCGTGCATCACCGCCACGACCGCGGCAAGGCCGAACCTGAACTCGAACCGGAACCAGATGTATGCAATAATGGCCAAGAGCGACAGGGCGAACGCCACCACGGCCTTCGTCGTGAGTTCACGGGCGACTGACGGATAAATCTTGGTGATCCCCGCAAAGGGTTCGAGGGTTGCCAGACCCCTAATCCGGAGCGTGTCCTTGATCTTCGCCAAGCTGCCTGAAGGCGCTGTCACGTGAAAGACGTCGGCCTTGTCCTGCCTGAGCTCACCCTCCGGTTTTACCTCAACCTCCGGGCCGAGCCTGCTCACCAGGGGTTCCTTCACCTGAGCCAGCTCCACCGGCCGCTCCAAGCTGATGCGCACGGTCAGCCTGTCGCTGGTTTCCGATAATTTCTGGACGCCCTGCTCGGCCAGCAGGCTTTCTCCGCCAGGTCCGCCGAACGCCTGGCGGATGTCGTCGGTGATCAGTTGACTGCCGAACACGCTCCTGACGTTTGATTCCAGGTCGCGCACTGCATCGGGCGAATGGTCGTCGTTTCGGACAGTGTATGAGAAAAGTCCGCTGTGTTTGGGGCCCGGTTCCATCAGGCATCCGGGCGAGCCTGCCTCCTGGAGGCGGCGGGCCATCTCGTTTGTGTCGGCCTTTCGGCCTACCTCAACTACAACCTCGGCCCCACCGGCAAAATCAGGGTACTTGACCCCATCGACGCGCCCGGCTTTCTTCACATTGACCAAGGGCACATACCGGAGGCGGATGTTAAACTTTGAGCTTCCCACGCTGCCAACTGCCCCGCGGACCGAGGCGACCTGCTGCACCTCGGCATTGGGGTATCCGGCTTCTCTTAGCTTGGCGCGCACCACGTCAGCGTTGACCCTCTGGTTGAGGTTGACCCCGACCAAGGTGCCGGAACTGAACTCGATACCGAGTCGTTCTCCGGGGCCGCCAAGGAAATACACCAGCCCGCCCACCACCAGCACAACGGAGACGCTGAGCGAGGCCTTGCGCAGCGCAACAAATGGCAGGTGCGGCCGCCGAACGATTTCCAGCATCGACAGTTTCGTCATCAGCCTGGCCCTGAGCATGGCCTCGAGGATGACGCGCGTCACCACGATTGCGGTAAACATGCTGATGACAATGCCGTAGCACAGCGTCACGGCGAATCCCTTGACCGGCCCGGTGCCGAACTCGTGCAGGATAATGCCGGTGATGAGCGTTGTCAGGTTGGCGTCGAAGATAGTGACCAGTGCCTTCCTGTGGCCGTCGCGCATGGACTTCACCAGCGGCTTGTCGGCCATCTTCTTCACTTCCTCGCGGATGCGCTCGAAGATGAGCACGTTCGCGTCAATGGACATGCCGATGGTGAGCATGATGCCCGCAATGCCGGGCAGGGTCAGGGTGGCGTTTCGGAGGGCCAGCGCGGCGAGAAGGATCAGCAGGTTGAGCAGCAGTGCGAAGTCCGCCACCAATCCCAGCTTCATGTAATAGACGAAGATGAACACAATGATGGTGCCAAAGCCGATGATGATGGCCTTGCGGCCGTCCTGTATGGACTTGAGGCCTTGATAAGGCCCCACGAACTGCTCGCTCTCCGGCTTCAGGGGCCACTTCAGGCTGCCCGACTGGAGGACCAGTTTGAGGTCTTCCGCTGTTTTCTGGGTGAATCCGCCGGTGATCTCGGCGGCACCCAGGATGGGCTGCCGGATGACGGGGGCAGAATGCACTTCCCCGGCCTTGACCAGGTTGTCTTCCTTGTCGCGCACGTCATCAAGTACAATGGCGAGGCGTTTGCCGACGTTGTTCCGCGTCACCCTCCAGAAGGCGTCCGAGTCTCTGAATCTCAATAGCACAGCGATTTCAGACTGGGCTGCCCCCCCATATCCGACGGTTACGCGCTCGATGCTGTCACCGGTTAGCTCGATCTTGTCGCTGATGAGCAGCTTTTCAGTCTCCAGCTTGCCTGTTTCGGTGTTTTCCTGTTCGAGGTTATACCAGTGCCAGCCGGGCGGGGCCTCTCCCGTAGTTTCAGCTTCTTTGAGGGCGGTGGCGTCGTCTTCTGGGTCGGCGACGAGGCGGAATTCGAGGCGGCCGATTCTGGTGATGGTGGACTTGACTCTTTCGACTTCGCTGGCGCCGACCCCGGGCACCTGGACCAGGATGCGGTCGTCTCCGACCGGTTGGACTCGTGGCTCCTTGAGCCCCTGGGTGTTGATCCGTTCGCGAATGACCTGGGCCATGTCCTGGGCACCGCCGGCGACTTCTTCCTCTGCCCCTTCCGGTGCGACAATCTTGTAGGTCAGTTCGGTACCGCCCTGGAGGTCAAGCCCGAGGGTGAGGCCGCGCGAAATCCGCAGAATCCGCCGCTTCTTGACCCAGTTTGTGCGCGACTCGTTCCAACCTTCCGATACTACTTCCAACTCCCGCTCGACGACGTGGTGGAACGGCATGGTGAGCCACGCCCAGCGGTTGTGAAGCGCCACTCGCCCGATCGAGTCGCGGTGCTCTATCGAGTCGCGGTCAATCCTGCCGGTGGCGTCCACGTCGGCCAGTGCCGCGGCCCTCCCCTCGGCCTTCCCTCTGCCGGCGCTGAATTTCTCCCCCAGCGTGTCCACTACGACCCACTCGCCGATTTCGGTGTCCTGAATCGGGTAGTTCACCGCGCAGGCGAGAAGGGTCACCAAAAACACCGACACCACCCGCCCGTATGTGTTCTTGAACAGCCAGCCGAGCAAAACGAACGGGGCTTCGATTATCCTCTTTATCATCTAGCGGGTCCTTATGTGCTAAACACCTTATAGACTTGGCCGGGTGCCGGGGTTCACTTTTTATCAGGCTCTTCCTCGCCCACTCGGGCGATAGAGCCGCGCGAAAACGTCATTTTTATATCATTGCCCAGATCCAGCACCACTTCCTGATCCTTGACCTGCCAGACGGTGCCGTGAACACCGCCGATGGTGACTACCTCGTCCCCCTTATTGATGGCCTCCAGCATTGCCCGGCGCCGTTTCTCCTTTTTGCGCTGCGGGGCGAAAATGAAAAGATACATAACTACGAAAATAATGCCCAGGGGAACGAGCATTCCCGTGAGGGCGCTGCCGCCGCCAGGCTTCCCCGCGCCCTGGGTGGTCGCTTCTGCTGCGAGCAAAGACCCCGATACCACCTGCGACATCATCTGGCTCTCCATTCTAACTGTGGGCGGCCTGGTCGGCCATCATAACCAGCGTCTCCGCCCTGAATGCCTCGAATCGGTCGTCAAGAATCGCCTGACGCGCACGCCGCATCAGGCGCTGATAGAATGCCAGGTTGTGCAGCGACACCAGGATTGCGGCGGCCATCTCGCCCGCCGCGAAAAAGTGCCGCAGTGCCCCGCGCGAAAAGTCCCGACACGTCCGGCAGTCGCACTCTTCGTCCAGCGGCAAGCGACTGTCCGCGTGTTCGGCGTTCCGAAGCCTCACCTTCCCGCGGCTGGTGAAGGCGCAGGCGCCGCGGGCGTTCCGCGTCGGCATCACGCAGTCAACCATGTCAACCCCCTGCCCTATCGCCCGGAGCAGGTCCCCGGGCGGGCCTACGCCCATCAGGTATCTGGGCTTGTCTTCCGGCAGATGGGGCACGGTACAAGCCACCACCTCATCCATCAGCAGCGGGCCTTCGCCCACGCTGACGCCCCCGATAGCATACCCGTCGAAAGGCATTTGCGCCAGTTTTTGTGCGCACTTGATTCGGACATCGGAATACGTGCTGCCCTGTACAATGGCGAAAAGTGCGGATTGCCCGGAGCGCGCTTCGGCGCATCGTGCGGCCCACCGGAGCGTTCGATCCGTCGCACGCTGTGCTGTGTCACGCTCGCAGGGATAGGGGACGCATTCGTCCAGGCACATCATTATATCGGAGCCAAGCGTCTCCTGTATATCGACGGCTCGCTCCGGCGCGATGAAAAACTCGCGTCCGTCAACGTGCGACCGGAACCGCACGCCGTCGTCTGTAACCTCGGCCAGCCTGGCGAGCGAGAAG
>JAUWIN010000022.1 GCA_030605345.1 Candidatus Brocadiia bacterium | reverse complement strand
TTATTTCCCAGAGTTCAGGCGGTCTGACTACGCTCGATACGACGTGCAGCCGGTCACGTTGCGCGCCCATTCCGAGTATCTCGAGGTGCTGGCCGAGACCGGCATGATCGGGATGGTGCCGTTCGTGCTGTTTGTGGGGCTTTTCGTCGTGCGGAGCGCAGGCGCGTTGAGAGGCGCGGGGGCTGAGTGGGGTCGGTCGCTGCTGCCGGGCGCGTTCGCCGCGGCCGCCACCATGCTGGTGCACGCGCCCGCCAGCGTCGCTACGCGTTACCCCACCTGCGGGATGGCGCTGTGGGTGATGATGGGGTTTGCGGCGGCGCGTTGGGAGGGTGGCCGGCCGGTGCGGTGGCACCTGACCACCGGCGCCAAACCGGCGGTGAGGAGGGCCGTCGTCCTCGCTGGCGCGTTTCTTGCAGTGCTGATCTGGACAACCCAGATGTACCGGCCGTATCGGGCGCGCGTTCACTTGCGCCGGGCACAAAGGCTCCAGAAAGCCGGCGACCTGGCTGGGTCCGTTGATAAAGCGCGGCGGGCGCTCGTGCTCGACTCCATCTCTGTCCCATCATATTATGCGCTGGGGAACTCGCTGCTGCAGGCGGGCAAGTATGAGGCGGCGCTGGACGCCTTCGGGGCGCTTCGGGAGCGCTCGCCACATTACGCGGACGTGCACGTCAGGGTGGCGGTGTTGAATGTCCTGCTTGGCAGGATGGACCCGGCGCGAGAAGCGGTGCGGCTGGCGCGCAGATACGGCGTCGCCCCCTGCGGTCTTGTGGGCCCGGAGCCGCTCACGGACGCGGAATTGCTCGTCTTTGCCCGCCGGTTCAAAGAGCAATTATAGGCGGCGGGCCTTACGGTTTATCAGTGAACAATACCGCTGTGGGAACGGGTTGCTTCTTTGTTTTGGGTCCTTCGTAGGCGACGCTGAGTGCCTCACCTCCGGAGTATTCGAAAAACGTCACCTTGATGGGGTGCAGGCCTGCTTTGAGAAAGGCGGGGCCGTTTTTCTCGCTCGCTGCGTGCAGGCCGTCATTGTTCACCACTAGATTCTCGCCGATCCAGAGCTTGCTCCCGTCGTCGGAGGAGGTGTAGAAGATATACTTGCCGTCGGCGGGCACGCGAATGTATCCGGTGAACTTGAGGCCGAACGCGTCTTTGTTCCTAAGGGCGTTCGGGATGCTGATCGTCTGGATGACCTCGTTTGCTTGGACTTTCAGCCCGTCGAAATCTGGCAGGGAGCTCCACTGGCCAACGTATGCCTCGCAGTAAATCCCAGACACCACGTTATTCCGCGCCACCGGTGCCAACATCGGAGGCGCTTCGGGTGTGACTGTTGTCTGGTGGGTCTCGCCGTCGCGCTCGAACTTCACCGCTTGCGGCTCGGCAGAGTTGAGGTCGAGCAGTGCAAGGACGTAGTGGATGCCGTCGTCGATACGCATGTCGCCGAACCGGCGGATTACGTCGCCTACCTTCAGGCCGGCCTTGGCTGCGGGCGAGGCGGGCTTGACCTCTGTGACTTTGGCCGGGCCATAGCAGTCCACCTTCAGCCCGACGCGGAAATCGAGTTTCTGCTCGTTCATCAATTCCTTCGCAAACCCTTTGCGCAGGTGATCGATACGGAGGCAGTAAGAGACGTCCTTCATGACTGTGTTCTTAATCTGGACGAACCCAATCAGGTCTCCGTGGTAGTCGTACACGGGTGCGCCCGAGTCTCCGGGTTTGACGTCCGCACCATCCACCTGGAACCGACCCACGCCGCCACGGCTCGGATTGTTGATAACGCCGTGGTTGACGGTGTGCTTCCTGCCATTTGGATTGCCGATAATGAGGACTGGCTGTCCTGCCTTTGGGGTGGTGCTGCGGCCGATACGCGCAGCTTTGAGTGGGTGCGCTGCTTCAATTTTCAATATGCCGATGTCATAAGCTGTTGCCATGGCGACCCGGCGGAAAGGAAGTGCTGTGCCGTCGTGAAGGAAAACACGTTCGGTGACTCCGCTCACCCCGGCTATTACGTGAGAGGCGGTCAGGATGTAGCCGGCCTCGTGCAGGATTGCGCCGGCGCCGTTGGAGGCATAAACTCCGTCCGGGCGTTGGATTATGACCTGAACGTCCGCTTCTGTGGGCGAACAGAACCGGATGAGTTCTTGTCTGGACATCTTTGTGTGTCGTTTCGGAGGTGCCGGCTCCGGCTCTGGTTTGCTCTGGCTCGGTTCTTCGGGCGTGGTCTCCTCTTCCTCTATCTTTAATCTGGCTGCTTCGGGGATGGATTCTTCGGGGATTACTTCCTCAGTTTCGGGGGGTGCTGGCTCAAGCGCGGTTTTTTCCGGCTCCGGTGCAGATTCGTCGGAACATCCGCTGATAATGAGTGCTGTGCCGATTAGGATTGCAGAGCAAAGTGTACGAATTTTCGATACCATGATTTTTCCTTTGTGTGGCGTTTTAGCGTTTCAGGGTAAACAGCACCGAGGTGGGGATTTCTTGCTTCTTGATTTTGGGGCCTTCGTAAAGAACTGTCAGCGCCTCATCGCCGCTGGCTTCGAAGAATGTTACCTTGATTGGGTGTTTGCCTGCCTTGAGGCGAACATAGCCGGGCTTCTCAACCGTCGGGTGCAAGCCGTCATTATCTACCACCAGCTCCTCGCCGATCCACAGCCTGCTGCCGTCGTCCGACGAGGTGTAGAACGTGTACAAGCCCTGCGCAGGCGCGTCGATGTAGCCGGTGAACTTGAGGCCGAAGAGGTCTTTTCGGCCCTCGCTAACGCTCAACCCGAACGCAGGAACCACTTTGGAGGAGACCGGCTCGAGTGAGTCGAAATCCGGCAGCTTTTCCCACTTGCCAGTGTACTCCGAACACTGCACCCCCTGCGCGAGCGTCCCTGTGTCGAGCTTGACCGCCTCCTGGAGCGGGACCTGCCCCAGCGTAATGACAAGGGACATTACTTCACCGTTCCGCTCGACCTCCAGCGGGAGTTTATCACCGGGCTTCAGCTGGGTCAGTGCGAGGCAATAATGAACGCCGTCTTCAACGCGGAGGTTACCTGCCTTGCGGATAATGTCACCCGCCTTGACACCGGCCTCATCGGCCGGAGAGCCGGGGTTGACCTTGGTGACCTCAGCGTGGGCGGACTCGGCCACGCTCAATCCTGTGCGCAGGCCGGTGCGTCTTTCATCCAGCAGAACATCTGCGAACGCCCGACGCACCCGGGCAATCGGGATGGCGTAAGAGACGTTCTCCATATTGGGCTTTTTGATCTGGACCACGCCCATGAGTTCGCCCAACTGATTGTATACCGGGCCGCCCGAATTGCCCCGATTGATGGCGGCATTGGTCTGGAAGAAATGGTTTTCTCCGCGGTGAAGGCCGCTGACGATGCCGGGCGAGACCGTGTGGAACTGCCCGGACGGGTTGCCGATGACGAGGACCGGCTGACCCAACGTCACGTCCTTGTTGCGAGCCAGCGCGGCGGCCTGGAACGGCTCGTCACGGTCGATTTTCAAGACCGCCAGGTCGTATTCATACATCGTCGCCACCTTACGGAAATCGTATTCGTCCATGTTGCCGAGCTGGGCGGTGTAGCGATCACCGGTGGTGGTGACGTGGTTGCAGGTCAGGATATACCCGGCATTGTGGATGATGGTTCCACTTCCCCAATACGCTATCCTTTTCTTTTCATCGACGATCTGGATGTCAACCGCAGTCGGTGAGCATTTTGCGACCCACTCTGTCATTGGCCTGGGCGGGGGGCTGTTCCCGATTGGGTCCGAAGCCGTACGCTCAGGGGCTTGACCGCAGCTGGTGGCCGTTACGATAGCGATTGACACGACCAACCAAAAAGACTTTTGCCACTTGAACGACATCGCGATCCTCCAACGTAAGCCCCAACATACCAAGCCGGAGCAGGCCGGCCCACAAATCCATTTTGGAGATTGTAACGCGTCTGCGATGGCCGTCAACCGCCGGCCACGCCCGCCGTCATAAGGCGAAGCTGTGACGGGCAATAATGTGGTCCTGGTATGGTTCATCCAATTCGCAGAAGTAGCCGCTCCAGCCCCACACGCGGACAATCAGGTCTCGGTGCCGCTCGGGGTGCTGCTTCGCGTCTTGGAGCACTTTAACGTTCAGCGTGTTGAGTTGCAGCTGTTGGCAGCCCAACATGGCAAACGTGCGCACGAGCATCGCCACTTTCCGCACTGCTTCTTCATCACGGAAGACCGTGTCCGAGAGTTCCATCGTGATGGGCCCGCCGTTGCACACCCGCTGATAGTCAATGTTGCTGAACGCTTGCAGGATACTAATCGGCCCTCGAACCTTGACGCCGGGCGATGGAGCCAAACTGGAGCTGAAGAAATCGCCCGCGTGCCGCCCGTCGGCGGTCGCTCCGACACCTGGCTCTGCCATGTCACCTTCTTCTGGCTTCTTGGCCAGCCAGATATAATACATCGCCGTGCCCGTGCCGGCGCGGACGATGCCGCCGCGGCCATTGTCCTGGATTTCTTCACACGCCTCGGCGAACAAATCGAAAAGCACCGTCAACAGACTGTTCACGCTGTCGTCGTTGCCGAGTTTTGGGCCTTCGTTGAATAATTTCTGCCGCAGCGGTTCATCGTTCTCGAAGTTCGCAGCCAGTGCTCGCAACAACTCGTCCGGCGCCACACTTTGCTCGGTGAAGACGAACTTCTTCACCGCCGCCAGCGCATCGACCGCATTCGACGAACCTGCGCCGTGGATGCCGTGGTTGTAATATTTTGCACCGCCGTCCGTCACATCGCGGCCCTGTTCCAGACAGTCCGTCATCAGCACTGAATAGTACGGCGCGGGGACACCAACGGTAGAGCGTTTCCATCTGTTGACGTGTGCCTGCACTTGCTGGCGGATATTCAGGCGTGTCCGCTCCAGAATCTGCTCGAACGTGTCCCCCGCCGCCAGGCCCTCACGGATTGCCTTGTCGGTCGCAGCGGGGAAGCTCATGGCACCAGCGCCCGGCGCGTCCATCCCTCGGCCGGGAATGATGAACTCCCAGCAGGCCGCGACGGTGTAGTCGCGGGCGTCTTCGAGGTCATAGCCGTGCGCCGCTAACCCCGGAATCACCACCTCGTCGTTCGCATACTGCGGGAAACCCAGCCCACGGCGCGTCAGCCGCGCCGCCTCGGTCAGAAGGTCGATATCGGTGTTCCTGTTAACCCGCAGGTTAATTTTGGGGTCGATCATATTCACGTCGTGGGACACCCGGAGCACCATCCAGGTCAGGGGATTGACGGCGTCGTTGCCCTCGCGCGTGACCCCGCCAAGCATCAGCGACTGGCCGTTATCGCCCTGCTGCACGCCGGGGTAAAGATCGGTGTCTTTGTTGAGACCGATGAAGAACTCGGCGAGCAGTTCCTCCGCCTGCTCCGTGGTCAGGCGGCCAGCGTCGAGGTCGGCCTTCAGATACGGCCACATATACTGGTCAAGCCGGCCCAGGCCCACGTGAACGCTGCCGCTCATCCACACGGCCGCGTGCATGAACCGGTGGCTCTGGAGCGCCTGGTGGAAGGTCCGCGGCGGACGTGCGGGGACTTGTTCGAGAATGGCCACGAGGTCGTCGCGGCCCTGCTTCCGGGCCTCCTCGGCGTATCGCGCGACAAGGCCCAGCACGGCGTCGATGGTTTGAATCGCCGCATCCAGGAACTCCACCGCGTCAGCGTCATTGGCGAGACGGTGGCGCGTCCGCTCGGCGACTTCTCGGCGGCCCAGCAGGCCCTGCGAAAGTGGCATTCCCCAGTCGCAGCAGATGTTGCCCGCACCCCACCCGGTTCGCTTGCCTTCCGCGTCGAGCCTGGCCTGAACGTCCTTCGGCATCGGTGCACCCGGAACGCCCTTGACTGTGCGCGTGAAAACAATCTGCTCGTCCGGCAGGATAACCGGTCGCTCCGCCTCGCACATTTTCTCGGTGATGCGGGCCATACGTCGTGGCCACGAGAGCTCCTCGGCCTCGCACTCCTCGCATATATCGAGTTTGACGTCCTGGCGGAGCGATTTGTGCTCGCGGTCTCGCACCCGACATTTCATTTGTTCGAGTCGTTCTTTCATCAGGTTCAGGCTCCTGCTATCGAACGTGCACCTCGATGCCCGCCCCCTCGAAAGGCGCCGGGTTCACTCTGGGCTTTGCCGACTCGTCGTAACTCGGACGGAAGTCCATGCCACACGCCTTATACTTACCGCCCGCTCCCTTATTATACGGTAGTAAGTCCACCCGCCGCAAACCTGGCAGCCCTCGAATCCTTTCGGCCACCGCGGCAACATTCTCGTCCGTGTCGGTCACGCCCGGGACCAGCGGCACGCGAACCACGAAGGGAACGTCCATCCCGCTGAGCACGTCGAGATTGCGCAAAATCTTCGTGTTATCCGCGCCTGTCCAGCGACGGTGCTCGACGGGGTTCATGAGTTTCAGGTCGTAGAATACGAGGTCACTCCTCGAGACCACCAGGCGGAAGTCCTGTTCCGAGGCGTGGCCGCAGGTGTCGAGCAGCACGTGGAGGTGGTCCAACCGGTCGATAACTTCGGCGACGAACCCCGCCTGGAGCAGCGGCTCCCCGCCCGAGAATGTCACGCCGCCCTCGTTCGCCTGGAGGACCTCGGCGAGCTGATTTAGCCGCGCCGCCAGCTCATCGCTGGAGTAGGTTTGGCCGACTGTACGCGTCCCAGCCGGGCCTGTCATCACTTGTGGTTCCGGCGAAAAGCCCTCGGGGTTGTGGCACCAGGCGCACCGCAGGGGGCATCCCTTCAGGAACACCGTAGTGCGGATCCCGGGGCCGTCGTGAACGGCAAATTCCTTGATGTCGAAAACAATACCCACATTTTGATTATACCCGGTGCCTCTTGTGTTGTCTATTTCCGGTATTCCCCGCTGCCGGCACACCTGGCACCGGCCCGTGAATTTTCCTTGACAGGACGCCGAGCGGGGCGGAGAATTACACAATTGTTATTCCCCCTGGAGGTTTTCGACTCGAGGCCAGCGGTTGTCTCACTGGTACTGTACTCTCGGAAGTCATCCCTGAACTTTTGAGTGGATGGGATGCACTGGAAGGAGGTGGTGAAGGCCAGCATTTGTGTATCCTATTTTTGTTATGGCTTTGATTTGGAAAGGAGAAGTTAGCATGCCAAGTAATATCGAGGAAATCTTAAACACGCTTTGGGCGTACCTGCCGAAACTCGTCGGAGCGCTGCTCATTCTGGTGGCTGGCTGGATTGCCGCACTGGCAGTGGCTGCAGTAGTGCGGGCACTGCTGCGTCGCACCTCGCTGGATGACCGTATTGCCAAGTGGCTCCTTGGCGATAAACGGGCCAAGAGGACCAATGTAGAACGGGGGGCGGGCAAGATCGTCTTCTATATCGTTATGATCCTGGTGCTCGTAGCGTTTTTCCAGGCTTTGGGCCTGACCCTGGCTGCGGAGCCCCTGAACGATATGCTGACACAAGTGTTCGAGTTCGTTCCGAACATTATTGGCGCCGTCCTATTGTTGCTGGCGGCTTGGCTGGTAGCCAGCGGCATGAGACTGCTTGTTTCGCGTGCGGTAGCCGCGGCCAAGCTGGACGAACGGCTGGGGACGCAGGCCGGGGTGGCGCCGCAAAAGATCGCTCCACTGGCGAAGTCGCTCGGAGTGATCGTCTATTGGTTGGTCTTTCTGTTGTTCCTCCCCGCGGTTCTGGGCGCGCTAAAGCTTGAGGGTCTTCTGGACCCGGTTCGGGCAATGACCCAACAGTTCCTTGCGTTCCTTCCAAATGTGTTCGGTGCGGTTGTCATCGTGGCGCTGGGCTGGTTTTTCGCACGTGTTATCCAGCGCGTGGTGGCCAGTCTCCTCGCCGCAGTCGGGGCGGACAACTTCAGCCAGCGCATTGGTCTGGCCAAGGTGCTGGGCGACAGGAAGCTCTCTGAGGCGCTCGGCCTGGTGGTTCACGTGCTGATTCTGGTCCCGGTGGCGATTGGAGCACTCAATGCGCTTCAGTTAGAAGCAGTCACCCAACCGGCCAGCAACATGCTCGATTCCGTGCTCGGAGCGCTCCCCGGGATCCTTGGGGCCGCTCTCATCCTCCTGTTCTCCTATCTGGTAGGACGCATCGCCGCGCGCGTAGTTGAGAACCTGCTGACTGGCATAGGGGTCGATTCCATCCTCGTGCGCCTGGGTCTGACCAAGCAGGAACCTGCAGAAGGCAAGCGGACGCCGTCGCAGTTCGCGGGCTACGTAATCCTCGTGCTGGCGATGCTGTTCGCAACCCTGGAGGCGGCGAGAGTCCTCGGACTCAGCGCGTTTGCCGCGAAAGTATCCGACCTTGCCGTGTTCGCCGGGCACATCCTGCTCGGTGTAGTCATCCTCGGTGTCGGTCTGTGGCTGGGCAACCTGGCGGCGAAAGCGATCAAGGCTACGCATAAACCGAACGCAGGTCTCCTGGCAGTGGTCGCGAGGAGCGCGGTGCTCGTGCTGACCGCCGCTGTGGCCTTGCGGCAGATGGGCCTGGCAGACGATGTCATCAATCTTGCATTCGGCCTGCTGCTTGGTGCTGCGGCCATCGCAGCCGCTTTGGCCTTCGGACTTGGAGGTCGCGACTTCGCCGCTCGAAAGCTGGATGAATGGACGAAGTCCAAAACGTCCGAATAAGTAAATAACTAGCACGGCTCGGTGCCCAGCACCGGGCCGTGTCCCACCCCATCGCAGTTGAGGTCCCTCCTTTCAGGGACACCTTAGTCCGGGTTTTTTATGTTGTCTATTTCCGGCATTTCGAGCTGCCGGCAGATCCCCGTGAATATTCCTTGAGGGTGAAGGCTTTGCGGTGAATATGTGTAGAAGGGGGAACACTGGTATGCTTGGTGGTCGGTGGTGGAATCGGAGGTTCGGAAGTTCTTCGCTCCCTTAACGGAGCAATGAAACTCGTGTCGTGCGATCCCACAAGTGCGAAGTACGTGTGGTGCGATCCCCATTCTGAGCTGGCGAAAGTAAACACGCAGCCATAACCGAAGCGATTTCAAGCACTTGCGGCGGGCCTTAGTGCCGGGCACTAAGGTTCGGCATTTATTTCACCCAGCAAGACAATGCGTCCCAGAACGCAATGATTGCTTCTGCGTAATCCTTGAAATCCTTTTCTGTAACAAAGAGCCCTTCTCCTACCAAAGGTGCAGTGGCGTTGTCACCATGAGGAGGAAATGGGGCCTCGTCGAGGTTCAAATTTCTTGGTGAGAACAAGTCTGGGCGTTGACTGGCCAACTTCTTTGCCGAGTGACCACGCCCGTGTTTGACGGTGTTCGCCACGAGCCGAAGTTCGTTGCTGAGTTTCTCCCAGTGCGGTGGCAACTGAGCCCCGCAATTCCCAGCTTGCAGAACTTTTTTAAAACGCTCGAAAAGCTTTTTGTTCGCTTTGGCTTTGTGGGCCGAGTTGTCGACAAACCGGGTCACTTGCTGCTCAAAAAGGTGGAATAGTCCCGCGGTTAGCAGGTTGATCATGCCGTGATGAATGGCGCACAAAGACAAGTAGTAGTCGACCACGCGGTCGTCATACGCCACTTCAGTAAAGTCACTGTCATCGATTTCGGGATGGACGAGTTCGGACATTCTCTCGCTTTCACGCTGTGCAAATTCCTCTGCCTCTTGTTCAATTCGTGAAAAGGTTGGGAGTATTCGATCCGTTACGACCTTTTGGTAGTCTCGGATTTGGGACTGGAACAGGTCCAGAAATCCGTGCGAGAACCACTGTTTCAGCGACTGATGCATATTGCTTAATCCCGAACGTCAGAAATGAGCGGCGGTAAAGGGGCGCAACGGGTCCACTGTACCCTCAATTTCGCTGTTGGGAGCTTGTTCACCTCGGTGCCGGGCACCGAGGTTCCCTGACCAAAGGTATATTTGAAGCTGATTCCGGATAGCCAAACCTCACTGCGATTTCTTTTATTGTTCCTCACCTAAAGCTTCAGAAGGATTATGGAGCTTGAGATTTAATTTGAAGTGGTCGGATATCCCCTTAACAAGTGCCTTTAAGGCAGGGTTTAACTCGACTGCCTTGAGGAAATCTTTCTGGGCTTCGTCAGATTTTCCTAAGCAAGCATAGGCACATCCTCGGGTGAGATATGCCTCAGCATATTTTGGATTGAGCTCAATGGCTTTATTGAAGTCAGAGACGGCTTTGGTGTGTTGACCTAACCCAACGTAGGCAAGTGCTCGGGTGTAATATGGCTCAGCATCTTCTGGGTTGAGCTCGGTGGCTTTCGTGTAGTCAGAG
Source organism: Candidatus Brocadiia bacterium (assembly GCA_030605345.1). Lineage (GTDB taxonomy): Bacteria > Planctomycetota > PUPC01 > PUPC01 > PUPC01 > JAUWIN01. The sequence goes on along the minus strand of JAUWIN010000022.1, from coordinate 18,638 downwards.
ATGGCCTTGCTAAGCTGGCCTGACTTTGTGTAGGTATTTCCTCGGTTGTAATATGCATCAGCAAAGTTTGGATTGAGCTCGATGACTTTGCTGTAGTCAGAGATGGCTTTGTGGCCTTGGCCTAAACCCGCGTGCGCATTTCCTCGGTTATTATATGCGCCAGCATATTTTGGGTTGAGCTCAATGGCGTTGTTGCAGTCTGAGATGGCCTTGGTGAGTTGGCCTAATTGGCCATAGGTACCTGCTCGGTTGTTATATGCCACAGCATATCTTGGATTGAGCTCGATGGCTTTACTGAAGTCAGAGATGGCTTTGGTCTGTTGGCCTGATTTAGCGTAGGCGCTTCCTCGGTTATTATATGCGCCAGCATATTTTGGGTTGAGCTCGATGGCTTTATTGAACTCAGAGATAGCTTTGGTGTGTTCACCTAAATCCGAGTAGGCAGCCCCTCGGCTGCTATATGCCGCGGCATATTTTTGATTGAGCTCAATGGCCTTGGTGTAATCCGAGATGGCCTTGGTATGCTGGCCTAATTTAGCGTAGGCAACTCCCCGGTCGTAATATATGCAAGCAATTAGCCCATTTCTATCTAATACTTGAATTCTTCTATAAATTCCTACAGGATTAGCTTCGTCTTTAGGTTCCCAATAATTCCCGACTTTGCCAAATTCTTCGTCAATCATAAAGGCGTTGCTGACAAACCCACCCTGCCACGCTAAATCGAACACCATTGTCTTTCCATCAGATAAGCCAATTATACAGGCTATATGTCCCTCCCATTCTGGTAGTGCATCTGTCATTGGCTCTACCACAGCTATAGCATTAACTGAAAGACCAACGGAATTGCCCAGTATATAAACCAATTGTGAATAGCCAAGGCAATTGGCTTGTCTATGTTTGATGACATCAGCCAAATCAAGGACATTCTCCTTATAACTGATTTCTTCCCTTATTCGGCTCAGTTCTTTCGCTATGTTCTCCTCTGCCTGGGCAAGTTTCGCTTTAGAAATCTTGCCTTGTTTGAAATCTTTTTTTGCCTTTGCAAGTTTGTTTTTCCAAACAACAAGGACAGCTCTTCCTTGCGCATCCTTCCAGCTACCGACCATGTGGACAAAATTGTGGGCTATTTCATCAGAATATTCTAATCCCTTGACCAGTTCCTTAATATCTTTAGATAATGCTCGAAACTCAGCCGATGCGGGTATGGTAGCTTTAGGAGAGTCTCTGAGAGATAACCCCTCCTGAGCGCTGCCCCCTGATATCATCATCAGCGCAGCCAAGAACACAATAAGAGGTCTACTTAAGCGAATTGTTGGCTTACTTAACATCGTTCGTTCTCCTCGTAACCGGCTCCCGCCGGAGGCGGGAGGCCCAACCACACCGGTTGGACGATTTACGAGACTGTTGCCTTGCTGACCGGTCACTTTCCGAGACTCCGCGCTAATCGCCGCTTTGTTCAGAACTCGAGGCGGTAGAGCTGTATCTGCCCGGGGCAGAACCAGGCGCCTGTCATCGGCTCTTCGATGCCTTTGCCGCGGTTGGCCTCGTCGCGGACGTATTCCCTTGCGGGGCCTTCGACGCTCTTCCAGCCAACCTGATAGACGGTCGGCTTGCCGCGGAAAACCAGGACGGCTGCGTCGCTGTCGGTCTGGCTGCTGTTGACCACGGCGACGTAGTCCCTGCCCTGCGGGTCCTTGAACTCGGAGACGATGAGGGGCAGGTTGCCTTCGGTGTGGTGGACGAGTTTGCTGTTGTCGGCTAGTTCGGGGAACCCGCCCCAGACGTCGCCGACGTGGTAGGCGTTCTGGATTTCGAGAGTGCGGAAGACGGGCGCGACCGACTTGAGGAATGTCCGGTTGACCCGGCTGAGCCAGTTGAATGTCTCGGTTCGTTCCCAGTGTTCGTCTATCGGCGGGACGCGGTAGTTGCCGTGCGGCTCACGCATATAGAGGAAGAACCAGCAGATGCCCTTGAGCCCGTGTGCGGCGGCGGTGTTCACCTGCCAGCGAAACAGGTCTTCGGTGGGGCAGCGGTAGCGGAAGTGGCCGACAGCGAGCGGCGTAATCCAGAGCGGCAGGTTGTGGCGCTTGGCGGCGTCGGTGAACATCTTGAGGCAGCCGAAGTATAACTCGCGCCCTTCATCTTCCGGCAGGAGCTGCCAATAGACGTCGAAGCAGAGGAAATCGGGCTTGCCGATGCGGACGTAGTCGTCCATGAACTTGCCGTAGTCGTCGTAGCCGACCCACTCGGCGGTGCCGGGGCCGTAAGGGCCGAGGTTGAGGAATGCGGAGAGTTGTGGGGCGAGTTCTTTGTGGATGGCGCTGGCGCGGAAGGCTTCCTGAGCGCAGGAGGCGTTGGGCTCGTCGCCGACGTGGAACCCGAACGTGGCCGGGTGTGAGCCAAAGTCCTTCAGTGCTTCGCGGAAGCCCTTGCGGTATTCGTCTTCGCTCTTGCCGCTGGCCAATACGCCGAAGGAGGTACGGTCGTCGGAGATGATTGCCCGCAGCCCTGCCGCGTGGCAGGCATCGAGGAAAGCAATCATATCCTCGACTTTATCTTTCTCCGGGTTGAACCTCGGCGTCTGCGCCACGGTCATTCCACAGTCAACGTAGTCCTGCACGGCTTCGGGGCCAATCTGGTCGAGGGAGGTGTAACTCCAGAAACTGATGGGGAAGGGGGGGAGTTCATGCGGCTTGCTTGCGTTCTTCATCGTTTTCTCCTGATTTTCTTATAAGGCCGGAGGTGATTTTAGAGAAGCAGCTTGCAGATTGCAAAGGGAATAAGGCTTGTGTTTCAGTGCTTTCGTTGTTACCAATTGTGCTCGTTGATTTGGCGTTCGTCAGTGTGAGGCCTTGTTGGAGCAATTGGAGTTCTTATTCGGATGATAAAAAAAGTCGGTGTGATTGGTGTCCCGTATAACGTTGGCTGGACTGGGCCCGGGGTCGCGGACGCGGCGCGGGCACTTCGGGACGCCGGGCTGATTGAGGAATTGAAGAAGTTCGTCGAGGAAGTAACAGACCTCGGCGATATCGAGGTAAATCTACCACCTCGGGACGACAGTGACCCAAAACTGCTGAACCCCGGGCAGGTCGAGGCTGTATGCAGGGCTCTGGCGACGAAAGTCCACGACGCGTTGAACGCGGGGTATTTCCCTCTCATTATAGGCGGAGAGGACGGTGTCCTCATGGGGATAATCGAAGGCATCCTGCGAGCGTTGGGGCCGGAAGTCGGACTCGTTTATCTGGATGCCCACGGAGACTTCAACACCCCGCAGACCACACCGTCGGGCCTCATCGGCGGCATGAATGTCGCCATCACGGCCGGGAGAGGCTCGAAAGAACTGGTGGAAATGTTCGGTCACTCTCCCTTGCTCCCACCGGCAAACATTGCCCTCTACGGGACACGCGACCTGGACACGAAGGAGGCGGGTGCCGTTGCGGAGGCGGGCGTGGAGATGTACCCGGCGGAAAGAATCCATCAGGCCGGCGCTCAAAGTGTCGTGCGGGAACTCCTCGACGGCCTCGGGGCCAGGTGCGATCACATGTATGTGCACGTGGACCTGGACGTTCTTGACGAGAAAGAGATGTCAGCCCAGTGCTTGCCCGTGGGAGACGGTTTTTCAATGGATGAATTCCGAGCGACTGTCCGGGGCATCGCCGGGAGCGGGAAGCTCCGCGGCATGGGTGTGATGGTGTTCAACGCTGCGAAAGACCCGAAAGGGTCGGAAGCGAAAAAGGTCGCCGGACTCATCGCCGAGGCCTTGGCCACGTGATTGCGATAATTCCCGAACTGGAGCAACCTGCATGAAAGCATATACGTCTGCAGCGGATAAGGTCCTGCCGCCATGGACGCCGGTAACGGTGACGCAGGACGAAGCGGAGATTGGCGTCTCGGTGTGGGGTCGGACGTATCGGTTTCACGAATCCGCCCTGCCCACAAGCGTCTCTACACAGGGCCGCGAACTGCTGGCGGGGCCGATGCGGCTGACCGGTATAATCAACGGCAGCGCCATCAAGTGGGAGCCGGGCCGCACAATACTGTATCACCACAACGACGCCGCGGCGGTGATTGTCGGTTGTCAGCGCGCTGACGGGCTGATACTCAATACCACCGTGCGGGTCGAGTATGACGGCATGATGACGGTGGACGTTAAGCTCATGCCGGAAGGCAAATCGGGCGACGAAGTTCGGGTGCAGCTCCAGCAGTTGTCGCTGGAGGTGCCGCTGCAGCCCGACGCGGCCCGGTTGTTTCACTACTGGCCGCAATGGTACACCGGCACCGGCCCGCACAAGAACGTGGATAACAGCGGCGCGGTTCCGGCGGATGGATTGGCCCTGCCGTTCAAGCCTTTCGTGTGGGTCGGTTGGGAGGATGGCGGCTTGGGCTGGTTCGCCGAGTCAGACCGCAGCTGGCAGGTCGGCGGCGGGTCCAGCGCCATCGAAGTGGTGCCCAACGAGGACTTCACAACACTCCGGCTGAACCTCCTCGACAGTGAACCGGTTTTGTGGAAGGGCGTGGAGGGGTGGTGGCGACACCAGTTCATGCCGCTAGCTTTCAGGATGGGTTTCCAGGCCACCCCGGTCAAGCCTGTCCCACCGGACTTTCATGAGTGGCGGATCGCGCACTACGGGGACCACACGGCCATCGACGACCGAGAGCATCCGGGATGTCTGGAGCGGATGACAGATGCGGGAGTCCGGACGGCCATCATACACGAGGCGGCAGTGCCGATACAGAACTCCGGCTTTACCGACGAGCCGGATGAACTCCGCAGGATAGTGGATGCGTGCCACGAACATGGCATCAAGGTGCTGATGTATTTCGGCTACGAACTTTCAACTCTCTCGCCGCGGTGGTGTGACGAGGCTGACGACGTCCTGAACAAAGACCATGAGGGCGTGCCATCCGGCGGCTGGTGGCGTCAGCCGCAGCAGCGGGAACTTATCTGCTGCTATCGAAGCCATCATCAGGACACCCTGTTCAATGATATTGTCGGGCTGCTTGACCGCACCGGAATCGACGGATTATACCTCGACCAGACCGCCGTGCCGTTCGGCTGTGCGAACGAGAACCACGGCTGTGGCTATCGCCGCCCGGACGGTGAGTTGCGAGTGACTTTCCCGATTCTGGCCGTGCGGAACCTGATGAAGCGGCTGTATGAACTTATTCATTCACGCGGCGGAATAATCAGCCTGCACCAGAGCAGCTGCTGCGCCACGCCGACACTGGCGTTCGTAGATTCGTACTACGACGGCGAACATCTCATCTGGGACGACAAGTTTAAAACCGACCCCGCCGGGACAATCGGCCTGGACGCATTTCGCGCCGAGTTCATGGGGCGGAACTTCGGCGTCCCCGCAGAGTTCTACTGCAAGGCGGAGGCGCTGGCCTTCCCACTAATCCACGGCGTCCGCCCGCGGCCGAACAGCGATGTGCCCAAGTCGTTGACGAAACTGTGGGACGTGATGACCGCTTTTGACGTCGGCAGCGCCGAGTGGCATCCTTACTGGAGTAACCAGTCGCTGCTCGCCACCACCCCGGACACGGTCAAGGCGAGCGCCTACGTCCGCAGCGAGCCGGACAAGAAGGAAGTCCGCGCTCTGCTGGTCGCGGCCAATCTCTCGCCAGATAAGGAGGTCGAAGCGCGGATTGACATACGCTTCGACGCAGTTGGCGCCGGTGGAGCTGCCGCATCCGCCATCGATGCGATGCGCGACGAGCCGATGGAATTGGCCGACGGCAGTCTCGAGTTCCCACTCAAGCCGCTGGGGACGAGGATTGTGCTGCTGCGCGCACCCGCAGGGGGCTGAGGTCGCGCCCGCCTACGTCATTGCCTTTTTGAGAGCTGTCTCCGCCTTTTCGACCGCTTGGTCGATGTCGGCGTCGGTGTGAGACAGCGACACGAACCACGGGTGGCCGGTCAGATAGACCCCTTCGGCAACCAGAAAACGCATGAAACGCTCGTATATTCTGGCGTCGCGGTCATCGGCGAGTGCGACCGACCCCATGCAGGGGAAGCCCTTGTTCTCAATCCCGACACCGGCCTCCTTGAAGATGTTGGCGAAGCCGCTCATCAGGCGTTCACCCAGGTGCCATTGGTACCGGATTCCGTCGTGTTGCTCCAGCTCGTGAATCGTGGCGAGGGCCGCTGCCACAGAGATAGCATCGGCGTGGAAAGTGGCAGCCAGCCAGGTATCGGTGCGCGGCTCCATTATCGACCGCTTGCCCACAACCGCCGCTCCGGGGTATCCATTGCACATTGCCTTTCCGAAAACGGCGAGGTCTGGGTCTATGCCAAAGAGTTTCTGCGCGCCGCCGAGATCAAATCGGAAGCCCGTTTTTACCTCGTCCAAGATGAAGACCGTTCCGTGTTCGTCGGCAAGCCGCCGGACGCCATCGAAGTATCCATCCGGTGGTGGGCCGCCTTGGATGGCCTCGATGATGATGCCAGCGACCTCGCCCTTGTTGTCCCGCAGGAGTGACTCGAGGTGGCCGAGGTCTCCGTAGGGAGTTTGGAGCGTAAGTTCTCCGTAGCACTTGGGCGTGGCGGGGCCGTCGGGCTGCGTCCACGGGTGCCAGCCGTGATAGCCGGATCGGATAATTTTCTCACGCCCCGTGTGTGCTCGAGCCATTGCGACCGCTCCGGAGGTGCCGCCCGATCCGCCCACGAAAAACGTCGCCATCTCTGCGCAGGGGATCAACTCGACGAGTTTCTCGACCAGCTGCAGCATCTCGGGATACTCTACGTCGAAGATGGTTCCTTTCTGCATCTGCCGCGTCACAGCCTCGCGCACAGCGGGGTGGTTGTGGCCAAGGACAATCGGGCCGTAGCTCATCAGGAAGTCGATGTATTCGTTGCCGTCCACATCCCAGAAGTATGCGCCCTGAGCGCGCTCGATGAAGGCCGGCGCGCCGAACTCGAGGCCCTGCGGCGCCTTGTGCGCCTGCCCGCCGCCGACTGTTAGCTTCAGTGCGCGTTCTCTGAGTTGTCTGGAACGAACGTTTCTGGCGTCGAGCCCGCGTGTCGCCTCGCAGGGAAGTGTGCGCAGGAGTTTTCCCGCAGCATCCGCCACAACGTTTCCGACATTCGGCTCGAACAAATACAGCCCGTAGAACTTTGGAGCGCCCGCTGCTTCATAGTTTTGTGCTGTAAATGCATCGGCGGTGGGAATGTATCCAACTGTGCCGTTCGCATCGGTTGCGAGCAACGTGCGATAGAACGGGCTGGCGTTCCTGATTGCGAAACCGACGGCGACATAGACCTCCGCCGGAATCGCCAGTATTGCAGCTTCGCCGATGCCGAATGCCTGAAGTTCTAGCTCCCGCTCGTTTTGTTCTTTTCCTTCTCGTTTGACCGCAAGCGCTTCCTCAGCCCACTCTGCATGTGTCCGCGGCCCGGCAAGATGGCTCTGCGGCGCGTTCTCCGCCTCGAGGCATTTCAGCTCATACAGCGCCGTGTCGCGTTCCTTTTCCAACTCCTGCACGTCGGGGAGAGGTGCTAATGGCAAGGACACCTTTGATGTGGCATGGTGCAGGGATGCCGACCGGTGGGTTTTCACCTGCTTGAAGGATTCGAGGAGGCCGGAGGCGAATTTTTCGCCGGTCTCCTGCGCCTCGGCTTCGGGGTCTCCGTGACGGAAGTTGGCGGGATTCTGGTCGCCGAACGGAGAGGAAAAGAACAGTGTAGTAAGTTGCTCGCCGATTTCGCCGTTCAGCCGTTGCCGAGCATACCACGGAAAGTCCGGATTGATGAGGCCCTTGTAGTTATGCAGATTGACCGGGTGGCACCCGCACGTAACCACAGCGACCCGCGTCGTCCCTTCGGTGTCATCCACGCGGAGGAGGCCCACTTCCGGGTCGGTCGGCCCGCCGGGAACCGAGCGATTGGCGCCGATGCCGGGCACGTGCGTCACGCCGAAACCCAGCTGGGCCTGGAATGTTGAATTCGCAGCGTCCTGTGCTAAGGCCACAAGGAGCCCTTTCAGCTTCGACCTGTATTCCGCATCGGGCTTACCCCAGTTGCGATAGGTGATTGTGGCGGGCCCGCTATGGGTGTGTGTGCCAGCGAGCATCACCGCATCGACGTCCAGACCACAAGCGGCCGCAATCTCAGCGCGAATCTCGTCCGCATACGAGGTGTCGAACCCGACGAGGTCTGCCGAGATAAGCATCAGCTTTGTCGAGCCGTCGTCCAGCAGGAGTGCGTGGGCGCTCAGGGGGTGCAGCACGCCCTTCGATGCACCGAACGGCCCTCCTGAGAGCTCCACCCCGCCCGGTGGGGTGATGTCGGTTACTGCACAGCCCGCTGTCAGCGTATTTTTAGTTGAACTCCGTGCCACTGTTGCTCCTCCTTTTGCTCTGTTTGAGCCGAGTTATCTTCCTCATCACTTTCTGTCGTATGCCGCGGGATAAACTTACAGCAGGAACAACCGAAAAGCAACCCCCGCAGCGCATCAGCAACTATCTGAGGCGTCGGCCTGCTCGATTGCTGCCGGGCGCGACTGGCTTGCGCGGAGCCGCGCGACGTCGGATTTGGCGGTGCGATCGAAGTAGTAGATGCCGTTTTGTTCCTGAAACACATCGGTCAGTTGCGTGTAGCAGTAGCCGAACATGTGTGGGTTGTCCAGCAGGACGCGGCAGAGCCCTTCGAAGCGCTGGTAGAATTCCTCGATGTTCTCAGGGCGTTCGCCATAGCCCCAGGAGTCGGTCTTTCCTTCTTGCGCCGCAGGGTTCCACCCGATTCCGCCAAACTCGCTGATGAAATACGGCTGCCCTTGGTAGGGGATAGAGATGGAGTGTTTATTTTGCATTTGCCCGAAGACCTTGCCCTCGGCCAAGCCAGCGTGATTCGTCTGGAAAACTTCAGGGTCCTGCTCATAGTCGTGGCTGTCGTACACGTTGCTTTCGGGGACAAGGTGTGATCCGCCGGAAGAATCCAGCACCGGCCGGGTGGTGTCGGCGGCCTTGGCTGCAAGGAACAGCCCGCGGGTCAGGTCGTCGAGGGGCTGAATCTTGTCGCTAATCTCCTCGATTGTTTCGCACAGAGCGCACCAGCCGACGACACAGGGGTGGTTGTAGTCACGCTGGAGCACTTCGAGCCACTGGGTAATCATGGTGCACGGCGGGCGGTCGAGGTCGAAGCCGCAGTCTCCGAACTCCTCCCACACCATATAGCCCAGCTTGTCGGCGTGGTAGAGGAACCGTTCTTCGAAAACCTTCTGGTGCAGCCGGGCGGCGTTGAACCCAGCCGCCATTGAGAGTTCTATGTCGTGCCTGAGCGCTTCGTCAGTGGGCGCGGTGAGGATGCCGTCAGGATAGTAGCCCTGGTCGAGCACCTGTCGCTGGAAGACCGACCGCCCGTTGATCTTGCTTGCCTTGCCGTCGATTGTAATGCTTCGCAGGCCGGCGTAAGTGTCGGCCCGGTCGATTACTTCTCCGTCGGCGCCGAGCAGCTCCAATGTGATGTCGTAGAGATTTCCTTCGCCCGGCTGCCAGAGTTTTACGTGTTTCTCGGGGATGATGAGGTCCAGTGCAGGGGCGAGGACTGCGTCGGCAGGAACCTCGGCCTGCGCAAGTTGTTCGCCGTTCATCACGGCTGTCGCACGCAGCCGCAGGCCCGTGCGATTGCTGCTGATTGGCTGCTCGATGTGGAAGCGCCGGTTGGCCACGTCCGGGGTTATACGAGGGCGCTTCAGATGGACCTCTGGGACTGGTTCCATCCAAACCGTCTGCCAGATGCCGGTGGTGCGGGTGTAGAAGCAGCCCCAAAGGCTGTAATCATGGCACTGTTTCCCGGACGGCTGGTTGCCTTTGGTGGTGTCGCGGGCGCGGAGGACGATTGTGGCGCGTTCGCCCGGTGCTGCGGCGCCGGTCAGGTCGCACGTGAACGGTGTCCAGCCGCCGCGGTGTCGGCCGCCTTCCCGGTCGTTGACCCATACCGTCGCGTCGTAGTCCACCGCCTGGAAGTGCAGCAGCACCTTCCGGCCGGCCCAGTTGGGGGGGATGTCCACCTCGCGGCGGTACCAGACCGCGTTCATGAAGTCCTCGCACTTGATGCCGCTGAGTTCGCTTTCCGGACAGAAAGGCACGGTGATAGTGTCGGCCAAACGGCGCCGAAGCAGGCCGCGGGCCAAGCCGCTGTCCCCGGCGTCGATCTCGAACTGCCACTGGCCGTTGAGGCACAGCCACTCAGGACGCCCAAACTGCGGGCGGGGATATTCGCTGCGTGGTACGGCCATCTTGGTCTGCTCCATAACAATGATTATGCAACAGAGTCGCGTGCTTGATAGAACTGCCTTCCATAGGTCGCGATTTCGTCGTTCATTGCATCCACGATTTCCTGGCGATAGGGCACACCGTGGCTTGGTCCGGCGACGTAGCCGCCGCCCTCGGCCAACTCATCGATGCGCTTGCGGACCTCGGCGCGGACGTCGTCCGGGGTAACACCGGGCCGGTCGCGCACGAATTGGCTGTCAATCGCGCCGCAGAACGTGATCCGCCCGCTGTATTCCCTTTTCAGTGCGGCGAGGTCGTTGCACGGCTGGCACGGGTTCCAGATGTTAACGCCCATATCAACCATATCACCGAAAATGGACTCAATTGTTCCATCGGTGTGCTGGTTAATCAGGATGCCGCGTTCCTTTATGCACTGGTGAATCCGCGCCGTGTGTTTCCCGACCGTCTTTCGCCAGATGTCCGGCGGGATGAACAGATTTTGCTGTGTGCCCCAGTCGTCACCGTACCAGATAATGTCGAGGTCGACGACATCGGCGAACCGCTCGCACAGTGCGATTTTGTAGTCGGCTATCGCGCCCAGCATCGCCTCCATCCGGTCGGTATCGGTCACATAAGCCATCAGGGCTTCGTCCATTCCGAGCAGGAGATACGACCGCTCGAACAGGCCGAACTCTACAAAACCGGAGAAGAGGTGCTCCTCATGTTTGACGTCCGACGCCTGGCTGGACTCGTCCGCTCCCCATAGGAGGCCAACGTCGTCCCAGTCCATAGCGGCCACGTCGGGGATAGTGATTTGGTCGCGCCAGCGGCGGAGGTTAGTAATGGTATGGCCGCCGTGTGCTGGATATGTCCCGCCCTTTGCTCCTTCGTTGTAGTCCCAGCGCACGTTCCACGCGTCCAGCCCGGCCCGTTCCGGCCGTTCGCAGACCGGCGCCCCAAACGCAACCCGGCTCTCCATCCCGTTGGGAACCCATTGCGGGTGGTCGTGGTGAATGACGCGGAGAAGGTTCTCCTTCGGACTCATAGGCACCTGGTTTGCTCCTGTTTGACGGGGAGGAAGTGCGATTTCGATTCAAACGCGCTCGGAGATGATATGCGACCGCCGAGCCCAAGTCAAGAAGTGGCGAGACAAGGTGTAGAAGCAATGTGATAATGTCCTATGGAAGCAAAGTGAAAATGTCATATAGAGTAGCGGCGATTCCTGCACTTGACGGCCGCCAAGCCCACAGCCCCTGCCCTTGGCCGGCGCCGGCTGACGAGATCCGCCTCGTTCAGGACAGGTGCCGCTCCCGTCGTGCACCGTGCTGTTCGCCATTGCTCTGCGGTTCGTTTGTACCACCGCCGCAAGCCGTGAGGTGCACGTGTACTCAATATGAGTACAGGCGGCGCAACAGATAACCCAACCTGACCGAGAAACGGGTCGAACTGGCCATGCGGGCGATGTAGTACTCGTCGAAGCCGGGCGAAAACGTCCTCGACTTGTTTGGCGGCAGCGGATCGACGGTCATCGGCGCGTAGCAGACAGGCCGGAAGGCGTACCTGATGGAGATCGCGCGCTCTACTGCGAAGTAATCGTGCAGCGGTTCGAGGAGTTCACGGGCCAGAAGGCGGAGCGGAGGAACTCCCAAACGACTTCAAAGGCTGTGTCGTGAATCACTCGATATCTTGCCTAGATTCCGGAGATGTGAGACAGGGCCTTGACGTATGCGTCGACGCACTCCCTGGCGGAGTTGAAAGGTCCCTTCGAGACTTGCGCCTCGTGATCCGCATTGTCCAGATGCAGGGTCAGAATGGTCGTTACGAAGAACCACGCGTCGTGATTGGGATCATGAACGTACCGGTCAAGTTCGTGAATGAGTCGATCATACGATCTCGGGTGAGTACGCCCACCGTACTTGCCGGTGTGAATCCCATAGGCCACCGGAACCGCAAGAGCTACAGCCATGCCGAACGTGCGTTTGATGAACTCCCAGTCCTGCTGGTCCGGCACCCCGACGAGTATCCAGTTAGTGGCAGCTTCGTCCGCCTCACGTTCGGCGGCGACCTGGTTGCCGCCCTGATGCTGAAGTCGGATGTGGGACAGTTCGTGGTGGAGCATGAATGCGATGGCACACAGGGCCAGTTCGTCCGAAACGTGTTCGTCGGACTTCTCCCGCGGTCCGGGTACAGGCTTCGGGAGATGAATTGGCCACTCACCGTCCAGATTGTTGATCCACGCGTTCAATGCCCACTGGAGCAATCTCATGCCTTCCTGCAGGACGCCGCCATTGCGAAGATTGAGCTCAATCGAGATAGAGCTGCGTCCTGCCATCACCCGCTGAAGCTGATCATAAAGGCGGAAATAGGCCAGCGAAGCAGCCCAGAGGACCTCCATCACCTTTCTGCTGAGCCAAATGTGCTTCTTGGCACGGTCAACACGACAAATCCATTGATGATCATCGAGGTACTCGAGAACGAATTCCGAGAACGTGTGGTCGAACTCTCCTTCGCGTTCCCGCGCGATGTTGACAATCGCCTCGTGTATGTGCGCCATTACGTGTCTGATCGGGGACTTCATCCCCGACAGCGCACCCGCTCTCACCTCACGAATTGTCACCTTCTCCTTCATCCTGCCTCGCCGGGTGGTGCCGCTCTAATATCATCACCGAAAGACACGGCTCGAGCAAGGATCTTCCAGCAGCGACCTCGAGGCACCAGAGAGAACGCCAGCCGAAGCTGGGGTTCAGGAGCAGGGGTAATGCTACTTGCCAAGAGCGAACTTCCCGCGGTCGATCTTGCGGAACCGGGACTCGTCGCCCTTTTTCGCGATCTCACGGATGATGGCCGCGTAGATGGTTGCCGCCGGTGCCTTGCCCTTGGTCTCCCACAGGTTCTTCTCGAGTATCCGCTCGACAATCTCCTTCGTGCCGAGCAGCTCCCCGCCTCGGCCAGAACCTGGCCCGCTGTTCTCACCGTTCTCATCGTGCCCGGCACAATGACACCGAGGATAGGACGCAGGTCGATTGGGCGGATTTCCTCGCTCGGGCCCGGGAGAAGCTGGCCGGGTACGGGGCACGGTACGTGGTCAACAAAGGTCTGCTGGAGGCGGCGGAAGAAATGGACGTCAGTCAGTAGACGCACGTGGAGAACTGGCTTGGTCGGATTCATGCTGGTCGTCCAGCTCTTCGGCGTTGAGCGCGATCCCGATCTTTCTCTGGTCCTCGGAACAGCCGGTGGTGTGGTGGAAGGTCTCCCGGTGGGTGTTGATGAGCTCGGTCAGGAATTGGTCGGTGTAGTCGGGCTCAACTTGGCTCCTGACGGCATCGAAGCTACCCCAGGGCGTGCGCCTGTTGAGCAGCCAGCGCGCGATCCGGTTTCGTGCCCGGTTGAGTCGTTTCTTCTTGGTGTCGGAGAGCTTTATGCAGACGGTCCCGATCAGGTAGATCGCGAAAACGGCCACGATGATGCCGAATTCCCAGCCCGGACTTTGGTTCACCAGTGGGATAAGGCTGACGACGACAGCCCAAAGGCCGAGCAAGGGGGGGAGCAGGAAGAGGGACATGACAAGTAGGTCAGACGAGCGAGCACTTCGGATCATGTCGATGATGGAGGGGATGTCTTTGAACTCGATTTTCATGTGTCTCCTCGCGCGCTGAGCGGCCAGCGGCGGATGTGCTGGGGGCGGGGCATGCACCGACTCCTTTTCTGGCGCGAAACAGAAGAATTATACCCCTGGCGGCAGGAATCGTGAAGAGAAAAGTATCGGTTGGAGGAAACACGCAGGTACATAGTACCCCCCCTGTGGTGGGCAGGACCGTGTGGAGCTCATTGTGCCTGGCACCAAGGTCACTCTGTGGTTTGTAACGCCGCCGTCTCGGCGGCTGTATGGGGGCCGTCCCGGCCCCCACAAACAGGCGCGCAGCTTGCGGCGAGGTCAGGCGGGCAAGATGCCCGCCGATACAGCCGGCCAGAGGCCGGCGGTACATGCACGGGCACAATGACGTGCGTCTCGCCATATTGTGCTTGCACCCATATCGGGTGCGAGAGGTCTTCGCGGGTTCGTGAGGGCGGTTCGGTGGTGCAGCGCGGTGGTGCGTCATTGATCGTAACTCCGCACCCGGGCAATAAGGTTCTCGCGTTCCGCTCATTGTGCCCGGCACAATGACGAAAATTTGGCTCACCTGACGACCCCCGCAATCCGCGAGGTGCACGTGTACTCAATATGAGTACAGGCGCTGGTTCCTCTGTGCTGGTGCCGTGTTTTTGCAACGCCTCAGTCTCAGCCCGCCTGAGGCGGTGGTGGGGGCCGTCCCACCCACGAAAGAGAGCCGCAGCTCGCGGGAAGTTGAGCCGGGAAAGGCCAGAGCATGTCTGGAACGGTTGCCTTCGCGCTTGAGCGGCAAGCCGTGCTCTTGTAGAATCTGCGTGTGGGCGAAGTTAGAAGCGAAGATAACGGTTCGGTCGATTATCTGAAGCCGTTCGAGACTTTCCGGGCGTATGGTCTGCGCGGCGGAGCCATTTACCGGGGCCGGGTGCGGCGGGAGTTCGCCGAGGACCGGGAGGAACTCGGTCGGATACTGGCTGCGGCGCCGGGCGAGTATAGGCTGGAGGAAATCGACGGCCGGCTCTACGCTACTGTCCGCACCTACCGCGGGCGGCGGCCGCCGCAGCGCCTGTGGCTGCACCTCACCCTCCTTATCCTCACCGTCATTACCACACTGGGGGCCGGGGCAGAACTTTCCAGAAAACACGCCCGCGGGGTGGCGCTAATCCCGTTCGAGTTTGTGCTTGACTCACTGACCCACATCTTCGTTGGCGAGAGCGATGCGGTCGCAAACCGCCTGTGGCCGCAGTTCCGCGCTGAGATGGCGCACGGGGTCCCGTACGCTGCGGCGCTGCTGTTTATTCTGCTGTCGCACGAGATGGGCCACTATTTCGCCGCGCGCCGATATGGCGTGGACGCAACACTGCCGTTCCTGATTCCCGCTCCTTTTTTCTTCGGGACGCTCGGCGCCATCATTAAGATGCGGTCACCGGTCGTCCACCGCCGCTCGTTGTTCGGCGTGGGGGTGGCCGGGCCGCTGGCCGGCATGGTGGCGGCTGTCGTAGTTTGCATGGTCGGGCTCAGCATGTCGGAATACGTGCCCAGAACAGTGTCGGTGAGCCGGCCATTCGAACTGGGCAGCTCGCCGATGTTCAGCTGGCTGGCCAGTCTGGCGCGCGGTCCTGCGCCGCCGATGCACGCCCTGCATTTGCACCCTGTGGCTATTGCAGGCTGGTTTGGTTTTTTTGTGACTTTTCTGAACCTGATGCCGCTGGGGCAGCTTGACGGTGGGCACGTGTGGTACGCGCTTGTGGGCCGGAAGCAGCGCTACGTCGGCATGGCGGCGTTTGCCCTGCTGGTCGGGATGGGGGTTATCTTTCCCGGCTGGTTGGTGCTTGCGTTGGTGGTGCTGCTTGTGCTTCGGATAAAGCACCCGCCAGTGATGGACGAATCGGTCTCGCTGGGGCGGGGGCGGAAGATTTTGGGGGTTGTGGTCATACTGCTTTTCGTGCTGTTGCTCGCGCCGCAGCCAATCTCGCTTGTCGAATATGGGGGATAGCGGTTGGCCTCTGTGAACGATTACGGTCTGAGGAGGCGCGAGGTCGCACTGCTCGCCGGCCGTCACGTTGGAGCAATCTACGTTATTGGCGACGCTGATACGGGGAAGACGACCCTCGCTGGCGCCGTCGCCGAGATGCTGCGCCCGAATTTCGCCACGGCGATGGTTGACCTGGACGCCGGACAGGCGAGCATTGGGCTGCCCACGACGTTTGGGTGGAAGATGTCCGGCAGCAGCAAGCCGGCCGGGCTTTACTTCACCGGCACCACTTCTCCGGTGGGGCACTTCGACCAGTCGATAGCGGGCGCGGCGGCGTTGGTGGCCGAGGCACGTGCGCGTGCGGCCAAGGTTGTTATCGACACCTGCGGGCTGGCGCGCGGAGAACTGGGCCGCAAACTGCACCACGCCACGGTCGAGGCCGTGAGGCCCGATGTGGTCGTGGCCATTGAACGCAGCGGCGAACTGTCGGATTTGCTCGAGCCGCTCATCAGGGCGGGATGGCCGTTGGTGGTGCGCGCCTCGGTGCCAGCTCAGGTCGTAAGACGCTCACCGGCGAAGCGCCGCATTTACCGTCGCGACAAGTTCCGGGCCTATTTCGAGCGGGCGCGGGAGCTCCGGCTGAACCTGGGCGAGGTCGGCGTGCTCCGCCCGAGGCCGGACCCTGTGGGCAGGATAGCGGCGCTTCGTGACCGCAGGGGCCGCGATGTGGCGCTGGCCATTGTGCGGAAATATAGCCCGCGGGCTGGTGCCATCACTGTCCTTAGCCCGGTGCAGCGTCGCGGCGCCGTCCGCGCTATCGGGCTGGGGTCCATGCGCATCGCGCGCGACGGCCGGCAGCTGGCGGAACGTGTAAGTTGAAAAAGGTCCTGACCACCGGTCTGGCGGCGGGCCGCGGCATGCGCATTGAAGGCGCACTGTCCGGAGGCTATAATCTGTTCAAGTGTTTGAGCAGGGGCGGATGATATGAAAAAACTCAACATCGGCCTGGTCGGTTTCGGCACGGTCGGCGCCGGAGTTGCGCGTATTATTCTCGAGGATGCCGATAGCATCGCGGCACGGTCAGGGGTGCGGCTGAACCTGAAAGCGGTTTGTGACATCGACACGACGACCGACCGTGGCGTCGCGCTTCCGTCCGGCGGGTTGAGCGACAGAGTGGAGGCGGTTCTGGATGATCCCGAGGTCGATGTGGTGGTGGAGCTCGTCGGCGGGACAACCTTCGCCAAAAAGGTGATTACGAAGGCGCTCGACCGGGGCAAGCAGGTAGTGACGGCCAACAAGGCGGTGCTGGCCCGACACGGCGGCGAACTTTTCGAGCACGCGGCAAAATGCGAGCGCAGCATTTCATTCGAAGCTAGCGTGTGCGGCGTAGTTCCCATCATCAGAGCCATCCGTGACGGCTATGTCGGCACCGAGATCACCCAAATCATGGGGATCGTCAACGGCACCTGCAACTACGTGCTGACCCGGATGACGGAGGACGGCGCAAGCTATGAGCAGGCGCTCAAGTCGGCGCAGGACCGGGGTTACGCCGAGAGCGATCCGTCGCTCGATGTGGACGGGGGCGACTCGGCTCACAAACTCGCGGTGCTGGCCCGGCTTGCCTTCGCCGAGGACGTCGAGTTCGAGCACATACACGTCGAAGGCATCCGCGACATCGGACCAATAGACATCCAGTTCGGCGCCGAAATGGGCTACGTGCCTAAACTGCTCGCCATCGGTAAGAGGGTCGGCGGCGAGCTGGACCTCCGGGTCCATCCGGTTTTTCTTCCGCGCCAGCATCCGCTGGCGGCGGTGGGCGGGGCGTTCAACGCGGTCTGGCTGCGCGGCGAGGCCAGCGGTGACACCATGCACTACGGCCGCGGGGCAGGGCAGATGCCGGGGGCGACTGCGGTGGTCTCCGACCTGGTTGATGTTGGGCTGGGCCGTGCCGCCATCAACGCTGGCGCGTTTGCTGCGTTGCGAGGCGGCCTGCCGAAAGCCGCGGTCCGCAATATCGCTGACATCGAAACCCATTACTACCTTCACTTCAGGGTGCTTGACCGGCCGGGGGTGCTGTCGGCCATCTCGGGGGTTTTGGGCAGCAAGGGTATCAGCATCGCCAGCGCCAGGCAACAGGAGCAAAGTTCGGAACGCGACGTGCCAATCGTTATGGTGACGCATCTGGGGCGCGAGGGCGACGTTACCGCCGCGTTGAAAGAAATTGACGCGCTGGAGGTGGTAAAACAAAAGACCCGCCTCATTCGAATTGAGAGGTAGATGATGAAATACTGTGTGGTCATACCTGACGGGATGGCGGACTACCCGCTGGATGACCTTGACGGGCGGACGCCGCTCGAGGCGGCCTCGACCCCCAACATGGACAGGGTCAGCGTGTTGGGCCGACAGGGCACCATGCGAACAGTGCCCCAGGGGATGCCGCCGGGAAGCGCCGTGGCGATAATGTCCGTCCTGGGGATCGATCCGGCGAAATCGTATTCAGGCCGAGCGCCACTTGAAGCGGCCAGCATGGGCATTGAACTCGGCCCCGATGACGTGGCGTTCAGGTGCAACCTTGTCACGGTCGATGGCTGGACAATGGTCGATTTCAGCGCCGGTCACATCAGTTCCGCCGAGGGCGCGGAGCTGATTGCGGCGATAAACCGCGAACTGGGCACGGCGGAATTATCGTTCCATCCGGGCGTCGGGTACCGACACCTGATGGTCTATCGCGGGCCGGGAGACCTGTCCGCCAGTTGTACCCCGCCGCACGATATCATCGGGCAGGACTGCGCGGCGCATCTTCCAGCCGGCCCCGGCGAGGAGGTGCTCCGCGGGCTGATG
>JAUWIN010000087.1 GCA_030605345.1 Candidatus Brocadiia bacterium | reverse complement strand
GGTGCGGGTAGAACCTGCCATCGTGTAGCGTCCTCATCGAGCGTTCCTTTCTTCTGCTGCTTTAGCTGGGGCTAGACGCCACCATGGCCCGGTCCCACCACACCACTTCAGTGTGGCTACGAGAACCGCTGCACATGACCGACGCCAGGCACTACATTTGGCGTCAACACATGTGCTGGCCGCTATCTTCTATTGCTTTTACTGTTGGTTCTGGAGCGCAAAAGGCAACCGCGAGGTTTAAGCAGGTCGAGGACCCGCTACCAACACAGCAGTTGGGTCGCTGTGTCGGTGGGGCGGCTTGCCCCTATTGCTACTGCTTTTGCTGTTGTGGCTTCTGCTGCTACTACTCTTCAGTCGGGCCGGATATTTCGGGATCCCGGCGCCTGTTCGAAACGCCTGCAGACGTGGCTGCTCTTATCCCCTGCGACCTGGCCGAGCCGTTCAGCACGGCGGACCTCGCCGCGGCCATTGCGAAGCCGCGCTGGCTCGCGCGGCAGATGGCTTATTGCCTGCGCAAAATGAGCGTCATCCAGCCGGTAGGGAAAAACCGCAGCGCCGTGTTATACGCTCGGTCAGGCTGATCAGCTGCAAATGGCGGCCCGCGCCTCACAGCGGCGGGGACTCAGGAACCGGAATTGCCGGGTGGTTTCTTCGGAGCGGCGTTCGCCAGCCCTTTTGCCAGATTTTCGGCCACCTGCCCTTCGAAATAGACGGTGTGGGTCGGGAAGGCAATGGAAAGTCCCATTCCCCTGAGCGCCCGCATTACAGCCAGGTTGATTCGCTCCTTGATTGCGAGGTGGTCAGCGAAGGCGACGGCTTTGGTGAAGTAGTAAAGCATGATGTTGAGGCTGGAATCGCCGAAATCAGTGAAGCGAACGACGATGAATTCCTTGTCCACGCCGTCATCATTGGTAATGATGTCACGTATCGCCCGGACAGCCTGCTCCATCTGGTCGGCGGTGGTCTCGTAGGTTACTCCAACGGTCTGGTGAACTCGGCGCTTGGGCATTTTTGACCGGTTGTCGATGGTGCCGGAGGCCATGGTCTTGTTGGGGATGGAAACCAGTGTGGCGGGCCAGGTCCGAATCCGGGTGGAGCGGAAGCCGACCTGTTCGACGGTCCCTTCCACGTCGCCGATCTTAATCCAGTCGCCGACGCTGAACGGCCTGTCGAGGAAGATAAAAATCGAGCCGAAGAAGTTGCTGAGCGTGTCTTGCAGCGCGAGGGCTACGGCCAGGCCTCCAATACCGAGCCCGGCAAGGAGGCTCGAAACACTGTACCCGAGGAGCTGGACCACCCACACGAAGGAGACAACGCCGACGGTGAGTTTGAGCCCCTTGCGAATGACAGGCACAAGTTGGTCGTCCAGCTTGGACTCAGTCCGAGCAGCAAGCGCGGCCAGATACTGCACGGCGACATCGACCACCCTGAACAGGAACCACATGAGGTCGGCGACCACAAGCACTTTCAGGGCGCCGAACACAAAGCCGCGGACATCAGGCTCGGTCGGCAGGGTCAAGACGCCAAATGCGCCCGCCACACCGCCCAGCAGAAGGAGATACCCCAGCGGCTTGCTGGCGGCCGTTGCGCAGAGGTTGTCGAACTCGAACGGCGTCTTCTTGAGAACCGGTATGATGTGCACGGCAAACAGGTGGTCCGCCACCTTCTTCAGCGCCAGACCCATCACGATCAGCGCGAACGCCGCGACGAACTGCCACAGGGCCAAGCCCATGACCTCGCGCTGCGCCCATGAGGGGACATAGCCGGACAGGTCGATCTCCGGGCCCGAAACGCGGGCCGGCGGGCTCGTGACCTCTGCTGCCCAAGCAGGAGATGGCAGGAGCAAGCACAGAACCCCGAGCGCCGCGAAGACCGCACATGGCAGAACACGGGAAGAACGGAAGAATGACTTATGGCTCATCGAGTGTGTTCCCCCTATTTTATATCCCACAGAACGCGCACGCGGCAAACTATCATCTGAGCAGAGACCATGGCAGTGATGGAAGCGCTATTTTAACCTCTTCTTCTCCAGAAACTCGGCGGCCACCGCCGTGGGTGAACGGAGTTTGTTCGTGACCGCGTAGTTCATTTCCCGCATTTCCTTGGCACTGATGGCGCCCGACAACTGCCCCAAAACTTTTTTCAGTTCCGGATGCTTCGCCAGCGTGTCAGCGCGGACGATGAGGCAGGCATCGTACGGCGGAAACAGATACTTGTCGTCCTCGAGCACCCTCAGGTTATAGGCGTCGATCCGACCGTCGGTCAAGAAGGCATCGATCAGGTCCACGTTTTTGCCCTGAAGGGCTTTATAGGTCAGGTCCGGGGCGAGTTTTGTGATGTCCTGGCCGAAGCTAAAGCCGTAAACCTCCTTGAAGCGCTTGAACTCGGGCCGGTTGGTGTATTCATGGTCGAAGCCGGGGCGAACCTGGTCTTTGTACGCCTCGAGGTCGGACACCTTCGTGATGCCGAGCTCCTTTGCGTGTTGTTCGCGCATCGCAAAAGCGTAGGTGTTGGCGAATCCGAGCGGTTGCAGCCAGATAAGGTGCCATTTATCTCGGAACGCATTCTTGACGTGCTGGAAGATGTCATCGCGGGTTTTCGACGGATCATAGTTTTCCCGGAGTATGTTCACCAGCCCGGTGCCGGTGTATTCAGGATAGATATCGAGGTCGCCCTCCTTGATTGCGCCGAAGCAGACTTTGGTTCCCTGAAGCCCCAGCTGCCGCCCGACTTTCAGGGCTGTTTTTGCCTCGATAAGTTGAGCGACAATTTCGCCCAGGATTTTTTGTTCGGTGAAATGCTTGCCTCCCACAACCAGGTCGGCCCGGCGATAGAGGGACAGACCGACGCCCAGCGCGATGATAACAACCAATACGACAACGGCAATCACAGCGTTCTTCATGCGTCAACTCCGCGTGTTTACTCGGACGAACTGATTTTCAACCCTTCGGGGGTCAGCCACTTTTGGGTCAGTGCACACAGACCGTCGAGAGCCAGCGCCAGGACAATGGCCGGCAGGACGCCAGCAAAAATTAGCTCGTTGCCTCGCGTCTGCATGCCGTCCATGATGGTGCTGCCCAAGCCACCGGCACCGATGAACGTACACAACGTCGCGATACCGACACAAATGACCGTCGAGGTTCTCACCCCCGCCAGCATCACAGGCACACACATGGGGATTTGAACTCGCCAGAGAATTTGCCATTCGGTCATCCCCATGCCGTGCCCGACTTCGATAATCGCCGGGTCCACTTCGTCGATGGCAGTGTATGTGTTGCGGAGGATGGGCAAGACGGCATATAGGAAGAGAGCAACAATGGCCGGCATCACCCCGATACCAAACAACGGGATCATTAGCGCCAGCAACGCGAGACTGGGCACTGTTTGAACCACGCTCGCGACCCCCAAGGCCGGGGTTGCCAGCTTGCGGAACCGTGTCAACAGGATGCCGAGCGCGACGCCTGCAGTAACAGCGAGAGCCATTGCCCCAAAGGTGAGTTGGAGATGTTCGAGGAGTTGCTCGAAGAGTTCGGAGCGCCGTTCGACAATCACGTCAATAAATGTCATGCCAAGCCCCGGCAGTACGCTGCTCATTCATGATCTCCCGACGCGTGGCTGGTTGTCCCGGGCTCGATGGCCGCGACAATGGTGTCCAGAATACGGCTCCGGAGCACGCTGCCCTTGTACACGCCGTTTTCGTCGTAGACATGCACCCGGTCGGCGTGGGTCCGCTTGAGTGCGTCGAGTGCTTCAACAATGCTGTGAGATTCAAGGACGTATGCCTCAGGCCGCTGTTTCGGCGGCTGCTCGGACGGCTCCACGAGGGGGCGAATCACCCGAGTCAAGAGCGCGAGCTGAAAGCGGTGCTGGCCAAGGAAGCGGTCCACAAACTCATTGGCGGGTGACTCAACGATTTCGGCGGGCGTTCCAAGCTGTTGCAGCACGCCGTCGTTGAGCAATGCGATGCGGTCGCCCATCTTGACCGCCTCGAAGACATCATGCGTCACGAACACGACCGTTTTTTGAATTTCCGACTGGAGTTGGATGAACTCCTCCTGGAGTTGTTCCCGGGTGATGGGGTCGAGTGCGCCGAACGGCTCGTCCATGAGGACGATTGGCGGGTCTGCGGCGAGTGCGCGTGCGACACCAACCCGCTGGCGCTGCCCGCCGCTGAGCTGGGCGGGGTAGCGGCTGCGGAAACTCTCGGGTTCCAGACCGACCATTTCCAGCAGGGCATCCACCCGCTCGTCAATGCCCTGAGGTGACCAGCCGAGCAGCCTGGGCACCACGCCGATGTTTTCCTTGATGGACATGTGGGGGAATAGGCCGATGTGCTGGATGGCGTATCCGATGCCGCGCCGGAGTTCGATCGGGTTCTGGTCCGTGACGTCTATGTCCTGGATTTTGATGCGGCCGGAGGTCGGCTCTATCAGGCGGTTGACCATTTTCATTGTGCTGGTCTTGCCGCTGCCGCTGGTGCCAAGCAGGACCAGCGTTTCGCCTTCTTCGACTTCCAGGCAGAGGTCCTTGACCGCTTCCACGCCACCGGGAAATGTTTTGCAAATGTGCTCAAATCGGATCAGGACGAAACTCCGGACAGATTACCACCCTGCTTGCGCAGATAACAACCGGCAACACCGACGACGTCTCGAGCCATTCAGGTTTTGTCATTTGTCATTTCTTTGTCTTGTCCACCTCGAATATCCCTACCAGGCCGTGGGCGCATCCCTGGCCCCGCTGGAGGTTGGTGACAAGATATCGCAGGGCATAACCCAGCTGAGGCTCTATGATGTTCTCTCGTGGCCGCCCGATGCCCAGCCATCCGACGTCCCGGACCACAAGGAGCATCCGGTCCATCATGTCCCGCAAGGCTGGCGGGTAGGAGGCAGGAATGGGCGGCGGCTCGGACGCAAAGTCGCTGTTCTCGCTGTCGTATATGTCGAGGAGCTCCTCGGTGAACTGTATTAGGGTGTTCCAGCACATTTGCAGATGTTCGAAGTAGTGGTTGAGCAGGTCGAAGCCCTGTTTAGGGACATAGTTGACCAGGATGGAACTGAAGTCGGTGCGCTCGTTGGCCTCGTGGAGCGAATTGACGGCTTTCCGTATGGCCTGCGCGTGCGGATTGTATTCCGCGGTGTCCATGTGCCGGCCGGTGAATATTGAGCGGTCGAAAAACACCAGGGGTTTGATCTCGACGCCTGCGCGCTTGCTCGCTTCCGTCACCACTTCGCCCACTTCCTGGCGGCTCATCAGCCGAAGGTACAGATGCTGCAATTCCTCGCGGCGCGCCTCGCGTTCCTCCTTTTCGTAGATATACGAGACGATGTAATCCATGTTGCGGTTTTCGGACAGGTCATCGGTCCACAGAGACTGCCACTCGTAGGAGTAGCGCCCCAGCCAGTCACAGACGATGGTGCAGTAGTCTTGGGTGTGTTCGGCGATGTCGGCCAGCAACCGGACGAGTGTCTCATCTTCGTTATGGTGAGAAGCCGTACCGAAGGAGGTGAAGTAAAGGTCGTAAGGCGGCTCCTTATCGGCGACCGGCAGCCCTTCGGTGAAGTCCGCCTTTTCGAACATCATCTTGGGATTGCGGCCGTAGATCTCACGCGCCTGGCCGAGCAGGTCTTCGCTGAGGTCTATGCCCTTATACAGGCCAAGTATCTTCGGGCTGAGGAGATCGACTTCGACCTGGACCAAGTCTGGGTCGCGCTGGCGAACGCCGGAAAGCAGTTCGAAGCCGTCGGCGCTGCCACAGCCCAGGTCCATGATCCGGAGACGGCGCATTTGCGACGTGCAGCGCTCGATCAGCCCCGCGAGGTAAGGCCGCAGGAACTGCCGAGTGTTCTCGTCTTCCCAGTACCTGCGGACGTTGTCGTACTTGCCGACAAGGCCGGACTTTTTTGCATACAGTCCGCTGCTGACCGCCTCGCTGTATGCTTCCATTTGTTCGTTGGCCGAAAGCTTACTCATGTTGTTCCTCCGGGGTTCTACTGTTGCAGAGTCTTGTCGAGGACGCCTGGGATTTCCGAGATTATGTGTTTGCGGATGTCTCCCGGCAGCGGGTTGCGCTCCTTTTTGTCGAGGATTTCGTGATACCTGCGATGCGCGCCGAGCAATGCCCCGCCCTCGCCGGCCTCCAGCGGGAACCGGGCATAGACCGGCTCACGTGTCGGCATTGGCAGATGGTACATGTAGGTTTTGTGGTCTGTTTCCATCACCTCTCGGATCACGTCGGTTGTTTCCTGGCGCGCCCCTTCCGATATGGTGGTATTGTGCATGGTTCGCTTTGCGATGTCAATCTGTAGATCGTCCAGGACCGCCTGTTCGGGGCAGAACATGTTAGTTCGCTCCAACAGGCCAAACGCGTAATGAATATATTGTGCGCCGCTCCAGGGGATTGACATCAGGGTCAACATTTTTTCTATGGTGGCCTGAATCCCCGGCACATCAGTGTCACCGACCCCGGCAGTGGAATAACAGGGCAGCCCGTAGAACCGGGCCATTTGTGCGCAGTCGTGGCTGTAGTGATTAACCTCCGGTGCCCCGTACATGTCGTTGAGGTTGTCCAGCCTGGTTCGCACGGGGACCGCCCCGTAGAGCACCGGTGCCCCTGGCGCTGCCAGTTGGTTTAGTGCGACGCCGGCCAGCAACTCGGCGTTGATTTGGGCGACCATCCCGAATTCGTCGAACGGCCCTGTGGCGCCGCCCATCGGGCAACTGGAGATGACCAGGGGTACCCGGCGTTTCGATATCTCGATAAGTTTTGCCGCGGTACCGTTCACCACTTGCAGCGGGCTCTTGATCACACAGGTGATGAACGAAAGCACGGGGTTTTCGCGAAAGGCGTCCTTGCCGCCAGCGACAATTTCGCCCAGTCGGACCACGTCGTCGAGCGCGGCAAGGTCGGTCAGCCCGGCCTGAACGTGCTTGGTGATGTTGTTCAGGCTGGCCAGGTATTTGTTCACGTCCTTGTTCCTGCTATTAACTTCTGCATCTTGGATGTTTACGCACCGGATGAAGAAGTCCAGGTTCGGCAGGTGTTCGCAGAGGTGCGCAGCGTTGCACAGCCGCCGGATGGAGCCATTCCGGCGGGTAAACTTCGGCCTGGCGCCGTCGAACTCAACCTCCAGCCAGATGTTGGTTTCCGCCCCGCTGCCGAACCGCACCCTGGGCTCGTGGGCATCAAGGATTAGGCGGTTGTCTGGATTGCGCGCGCCGAGGACGATTTTCGACGGCGCGGTGTCGAGCACCTTGTCGATCACGGACGGTGGGACGCGAACGCGTGCGCAGCCGTCAGCGTCTTCTAATCTCGCTCCCGCCTTCTTGAACAGCTCGGCCGCGTCGGCGTTGTAGCACAAAAGGCCAGGGTCCTCGAGAATCTCCCGCGAGACCCCGTCCACCAGCTTTATTTGACTCTCAGACAGACGACAGTACGGGGTAACTAAAACACCTTCACGCTGTTTTTCGGACATGTTCTTTCCTCCTTTGCTGCAAAACAGGCGCAAGCCTAAACGGTCTGATTGCTTTTCCGGGCGTAGGCCGCATTGCCCTCTGGCCCGAAGACAAGGTTATTTTCTGGTGGTGTCGGCGCATTTCACCTGCGGCCATACGCGGACCTCAGGATACTTGTTCAATATGCTTTGACGGGTCTCCGCGGGCAGTCGGCTCTGGTGCTCGGCAGCACGGATTTCCTGAACGAACCGCCGGGCGCGGCTCAGCGCGCTTTCCGCAGCATCGGAGGCTTGGCGCTTGTTCCTGTTGGCGAGTTTGGGGACGAAGAACTCGCCGCGCATGTGCCGGACGGTGTGCTCTTCGGCAAGGAAGTCGTTGCCCGGCCCTTTTTCGACAATCAAGTCTGTCGCCAGGGTATCGTCGTTCACCTCGATGCCGCGCAGGACGCGCTGGCACATACCCAGAATCTCGTTGTCCATCACCAGTTTTTCGTAGGACACGGTCAAGTCGGCCTCCATTAGTCCGGCGATGTCGTGGATGTAATTGGCGCCCGACATAGCCACCAACAGGCTGGACATTGCGCTCTCGTATGCGGCTTGGATATCCACTTCCTTCGCGTCGCTGGTCCCGCCGGTGGAATAAAGCGGAATACGGAAGTGCTGGGCCATTTGCGATACGGCGGCGTTGATTATTGCCCGCTCGATTGGCCCGCCAAGATGGTCCATGGTCTTGAGGTCCGTAATGGAGCCGACGCTCCCACAGCTTCCTGGGGCGCCTTTATTCACGCACTGCACCAGCGCAACCCCCGCGAGCGTCTCCGCCACGTGGGTGAGCACGTTTCCTGCAAGTGTGATGGGTGACGTGGTACCGCAGATAGGCTCGGTAGGGACCACAACAGGCAAGCCCTCCCTCGCCAGGTAGCACGTCATCTCGCCGTAATCTTTGTCCACCTTGAAGGGGCTGATTATGAGGGTAATGAAGGAGACAAACGGTTTCCGGCGCAGTTCCTCCTCGCCGCCTGCAATCATCCGGGCCATCTCGACGACCTTGCGGCAGCCTGCCATCGAATAAATACCGCCCATCACGTGTTTGGTCGTGTTGTCCAGAGAGTGGAAAAAACGGTTGGTGTCTATCTCATCCTTGTTGTCGATTTCGTTGGGGAAAACGTTGATGGTGAAGACGTGGATGTTCTCCAGGGCGTCCACCATCCTGGCGTTCAGTGCAACATCTTCGGCGGTGGACGGGCGCCGCTCGCCGGTGTCGGGGTCGAGCACATAGATGGCCGTCCCGCCGGTCCCGTAGTGCACCCGATTTTCTTCCAGCACAGCATCACATTTGCCGTCACGGGAATACAGCGTAATAGAGGACGGATTCGAGCTGATGGCGTCCTCGACCAGGCTGCGCGGCAGGCGAACCACCCGGCTCTCGGCGTCCACGTCCGCACCGGCGGCCTTGAAAGCTTCGAAGCCCGTTGGTGAATGCACCTGCATTCCGCACTTCTCCAGCACGGTGAAGGCGGCGTCTGATATCTTGCGCACGTCGCTGCTGGTCAGCGGCCTGTACGGCGATGCAGGGATGCCTGGTCGTTCGTGGGCAAGTGTCCCCATATCTTTCTCCTTTATCTGCTTCTCTCGATCCTAGCTGTAATCCTGAGTCTTGAGAATAACCGCCAGCCTTTAG
>JAUWIN010000096.1 GCA_030605345.1 Candidatus Brocadiia bacterium | reverse complement strand
TTCTGGTGCGCCCGCAGGGATTCGAACCCCGGACAGACGGATTATGAGTCCGCGGCTCTAACCGCTGAGCTACCGGCCCACGGCCAACCTCCATGGGCATTATACCCGGGCGCTTGCATTTTGCAACTTTATCGCTGCACCGGTGCCACCAGCCGCGGGTCAGTGACGTTACCGCTTCGCTGCGGCTTGGCGGGCTGCAGCGTAGATTCGGCGAAGTGGGATGTTTTTTTCGCGGGCTAGGCCTGCGCAGGTCTCATATTCCGGCGAGACGCAAACAACCTCACCTTGCAGCAGCCCCAGTTTCACGTCCACCTTCTCACCACATACCTCGACCTGAACAGAGCGGCGCTCGAGGGTAGTCCGAGACTGCTCGCGCCACCGGATGCCGAGGGTTGTGGTCTGGCGGAACATGATTTCTTCAAGTTTCGACCGGTCTTCAGGCCTTGCGATAACTGTCAGCAATGTTGCGGGGCGCGACTTTTTCATCTGGACCGGCACGGCGAACACGTCGAGCGCGCCGGCAGCCAGCAGCACTTCTGAGGTGTAGCCGATAATCTCCGGTGCGGTATCGTCGATGTTTGCTTCGAGAACGGCGACGCGAGCAGATGCTGCGTCGTCTTCTTCACCAATCAGGACCCGCAGTGCGTTTGGCCGTTGTGGCAGTTCCGCGCTGCCGGCGCCGAGCGCGGAGCGTTGCAGTTTCATAGGCGGTGGCGGCCCGAAGGAGTCGGCGAGGGCGGTCAAAATCGCCGCGCCCGTCGGGGTGGTGAGTTCGCCTTCGATGCCGGTATGTTCGACCGGGAATCCTTCTGCCAGGCGGACTGTTGCCGGCGCCGGCACCGGCAGGGAGCCGTGCTGGCACTGGACGGTGCCGGTGCCGAACCGCAGCGGGCCGGAGACGATTTTATCGATGCCGAGCCGTTCGAGCCCGATGGCGGCGCCAACAATGTCGATAATGGAATCAACCGCCCCGACCTCGTGGAAATGCACGTCTTCGACGGGAACGCCGTGGACGGCTGCCTCGGCCGCCGCCAGCCGTTCGAAGACGCGCTGCGCCTTGTCTCTCACAGCGTCGCTGAGGAGGGATTCGTCGAGGAGGGCTGTCACGTCGGTCATGGTGCGGTGCGGGTGTCCGGCGTGGCGTTCGATGCTAACCTCGAACTTGGTGGCGGCGAGGCCGCATTTCTGCACGACACCACTGCTCACCCGATAGCCTTTGAGCGCCAGTTTCGCGAGGTCGGCACGGAGGTCGTCGATGGAGAGGCCGGCATCGAGCAGGGCGCCGACAATCATGTCGCCGCTCGCCCCGGAAAACGTGTCAAAATAGGCGATCATAAGGGACTCAGTGCCGCTGGATACAGATTCGCGCGCAGCAGGGAATGCTTCTGGCCGTGTTCATGTATATTGGTCTCTGACAGCGTGTCGTCTTTATTTTATCCCTGAGAACTTGTATGCCCAGAAGAGGCGTCTTTGCACATCCGTGAGCCGTTGTTCGACTTGCTCGTAGGTCGCCTTTGGAGGTTTGTGTTGGAGGACGGTATGGTAGAGCTTTTGCGCCTGCCTCAAGTATTTGATTGCTTTCTTGAGCGCGGCCGCCCGCCCACGCGCGGGGGCGTTGGGCTGGGCCTTCTGGTGATATTTGCAACCGGTTTCCCAGGCCTTGTCGGCCTGGTGCACAAGGTCCCTTATTCCGGGGGACAGTTTCGGCTCACGCCGGACCGGCTTAGGATGGTCCACCTTGCGGCTCGTCGGTTCGCTTTTTTTCGGGTGCGTGTCCGCGGTTGGCGATTCGTGGCGGCTGGGCTCCTTCGGCTCCGGGGTAACGTGCGAGTCGTCCGGCGGGCTGGTCACGTTGTCGCTCACGCCCACATCTTCCCACGGAAGCTTTTTGTTCTGTAATTTGAGGATGAACGAAGAGGCAAAAACTGACCACTTCTTCACGCGTGTCATGTCGCTCTCTGGATTAAGTGCGGCGTATTTGCGTGGTGCGGCCCCGACCTCTTCCCACATGCCCCAGGCGAACCCGCCAACGCCGACCAGAAGGGCAAGGACGCAGATAACAAACAAAGCCGACGACGACGCGGAACCCCGCACGCGAGGGCTGCTCTTCCTGACCATAGACAGCCCAGATGCCGACTCGTTCTCCAACGCGGTGAACCCTCCATTTGAAACTACGTAAGCAACAGTAGTATACTACTGTTCGGCGAAATTGCCGCAGAAAAATCCTGCGGATACAGTCCCATGTTTTCTGTTGACTATCCACATGTTTTGCTGTTGGCACCGGTTGCGGCGCTCGTCGCGTGGTTTGTGGCCACACGTGGCAGACGGGCGCGGCTGCTGACTGGCCTCGCTGCCGCTCTGTCGGCTGCGTTGATTGTGGCTGCACTTGCCGGAATCTTCCTGCATCAGGGCGCGGCGCTGAGGGTCTTCCTGGTCGATGTCTCGGCCAGCACGCGCCGGGCTGGCGCTTCGGCGCTCAAAAACGTCGGCGCGTTGACGGCAGGGATGGAAGCTCACGACCGTGTCGCGGTCATTGCCTTTGGCAGAAATGCCAGCATTCTCCTGCCACCCACACCCTGTGCCGAGGTGCCTCCAAGTCTTCCCCAGCCTGTCGGCGTCCACCGTGACGCAACGTGTGTGGAGGCGGCGCTCGAAACAGCCTGCGCCATGTTCCCGGAAGGAGCCAGCGGTGACGTGGTATTGGTAACCGACGGCCGCGAGAACATGGGCGACGCAATGGCGCCGGCGGCGCGGCTCGCAGCGGCGGGCAGGGCGATCCACTCGCTCACCTTCTCGCCGGGACCGAAAGAGGACACCTGGGTGGAGGCGGTTCGGGTGTCTGCCTCCGTCTCTGCCGGCCAGGACATAGATTTCGAGGTGCTGGTCGGGGCCACCTCGCCGATGCACGGCAAGCTCGTCCTGCTGCTCAACGGGCGTGAACTCGCCGGCCCAGAACCGATAGATCTGGCCGCTGGCAGGACGGTGCTCAGGCGCCGCGCCGCAGCGCGCACGCCCGGGCTTTATACCCTGACGGCGCGGCTGCTTTGTCCAGGCGATACAACCTCCGAGAACAACGAGGCGTCGGCGTCCGTCAGGGTAACCGGAAAACTGAACGTTGCCTGCGTGTCGAGCGGACGGGGAGATGCCGTCGCCGAAGTGCTCGCACGGAGCGAGGCAGTGGCGCTACGCCGAACGCGCCCGCAGGGGCTGGCCCTGACAAACGAAGAAATGCTGAGGAACGACGTAGTGGTGTTAGGCGACGTTTCGGCGGAAGAACTGGGGCGGGAACGAATCGCGTGGCTGAGCCGGTTCGTGCATGATGCGGGCGGTGGGCTCATGGTGTTTGGTGGAAGCAGCTCGTTCGGTCCCGGCGGCTACGCGGAAACGCCGCTGGCGGCGCTCCTGCCGGTTGATCCCGACCCGGAGCGGCGGGCGGCGAAGCCCTCGTCGGTGGTGATTGTCGCAGACCGATCGGGGAGCATGGCTGAGACCGTCGGCGGCCGGGAGAAAATCGAGTTCGTCCGCCAGGCACTGCTGCGCGCCGGCACGGAGTTCGGCGCGCGGACGGGCGAGCGGTCCGATGAACTCAGCGTTGTCGCGTTTAGCCAGGAGCCCGAGGAGTTGCTGGTGGGCGCGAGGGTTGGAACGCCCGGCGGTGCTGCCGCATTGCGCTCCGCGGCCGGGCGCTTGTTCCCCTCGGGGCGGACAAACATCCGCCCCGCGCTTACCGCGGCTCTGTCTATACTCGCCAAGTCCGAGCTCAAGCGGCACGTCATTCTCGTCTCCGACGGGCGAAGTCAGGACCACCTCGACGGACCCGCCATCTCGAAACAGATGAAAACCGCCGAGACAGTGCTTTCCGTGCTTGCCATCGGGGCTGAAATGAATGAAGGCTTGAGTGCGCTCAAGACAGCGGCAGACGCAACCGCCGGCCGGTTCGTGATGCTGGATACCATATCCGAACTGCCTGCTGCGATGGCCCGCGAGACACGGACGATTTCGGGTTCGCTTGTTCGCCGAGGCAGGTTCACAGTGCGGCCCGGGCCGGGAGCGACGGCCAAGAATTTGACGGAGCTGGTGAAGATACGAGGCTACGTGCTGACGGGCGCTCGGAAGGGTGCTCCGCCGCTGTTGGTAGCCGACGGGGCGCCGGTGCTGGCCCGATGGCGGCGGGGTCTGGGCCGCGTGGTCGCCTGCACGACGTCGCTGGACGACTGGGCGTCAGAGTGGGCGGCGAAATCGCCGGACCTGTTCGCGAGATTAGTCCTATGGGCGGGAGCCGGTGAACGGCAGCAGCAGGTGACGGTGCGGCTTCTCCCCGATGCGGGCCGAATGCGGATTACGGCGGATGCGGCCGCTCCGCTCGACGACGGAACACTCAGAGCGTCGTTCTTGCGGCCGGGGGGCAATGTCTCAAAAATCGAGATGCGGCAGGTGGGCAGGCTGCGTTACGTCTGCACCACCGACGCCGCCGAAACGGGGACGTATGTGGCCAGGGTGAGCAGCGCTGACACGGCCAGTGTGCTCGGCGAGGGGCACGTCACCATAGGCTACAGCGCTGAATGGAACCCGCCCGGCGATGCGTCAGTCGCCCGCCGTCTCTCGCAGCTCACTTCCGGCACGGTTCTCAGGAACCTCCGCCATCTGCCGCCGCTTCCTTCCTCAACAACTGGTTCCGATGCACGCCGCAACCTGGCTTACGTCCTTCTGTCCATAGCTGCTGTGGTCTTCTTGATCAGTTCGTTGAGATAATGGCTGCGGGTAGAAAACTGCATCAAAGCGGTGCGGTAGTTATCCCAAGGCAGCAGGGGCCGCTGTCCGCGGCTCTATTCCGTTTCGGTGTCTCCGCTGATGCCGAGTTCGTCGACTTTCTGTTTGATGTACTTGAGCATTTGGGCTTGGGCCTCTTGGTCGGCCCAGCCGACCCACCAGAACTCGACACCGACGTCGAACTGGTCGGGCCCTTCGGTCTGCTCGCACCAGACAACCCTGCCCAGTGAGACCACCGGTGTCGGCAGTTCGCTCAGGGTCATCTCCATGGCGATCATTGCGCCCGGCTCGATCTGCTGGTCTGCGGAGAAGCACATCCCTCCGCCGCCGATGTTGACCGCCGCCGCGCCCTGCTCTTTCAGCTGCTCCGCCGGCCCCTGAACCACATGGTATTTAACATTGCACGATTCCTTGACACGCGGATACTTGCGCCGGCGCACGTCCTCGTCCTGTTCAGGCATTTCCGTTCTCCTGGTCATCTAACCGCTCGCTGCCGAAAACAATCGCTTCGCCCTTGAGCCTCAGGCCCGAAAGGAACTATGTCAATTTTACAGGCGACAAACGCGGAACGAAAGGATAAATAGTTCAGCTCTTGATACTTGCCACAACGCGCTTGAACACCCGGCCGCGCTCCTCGAAGTTCTTGAACATATCATAACTGGTGCAGGCCGGCGAGAACAGCACTACGTCCCCCGGCCGCGCCAGGTTTGCGGCGGCGAGCGCCGCGCCCTCGACCGATTCTGCGCGGACACACTCGAGCTCCGGCGCCCTTTCAGCCAGTAGTGCCTGCAACCGCGGGGCCATCTCGCCCACGAGGACGACCGCCCGGCACCGTGCGGCCTCGTCGGCCAGCCGGGCGTAGTCAACGCCCTTGTCCCGGCCGCCGAGGATGAGGACTGTCGGCTCGTCGAACGACCTCAGCGCCGCCAGCGACGAGGCTGGCGTGGTTGCCTTGGAGTCGTTGAAGTATCGCACGCCGTTGATTTGGCGAACGAACTCGAGCCGGTGTTCGGCGCCCTCGAAGGTGCCCAGTGCCGCGCCGGCCTTCGCAGGATCAGCCCCTGCTGCGGCGCAGGCCGCCACTGCAGCTGCGGCGTTCGCCACGTTATGGGCGCCGGGCACCTTCATCTCTCGCAGGTCGAGCACCGCCGTGTCCTGGTTCCCAAACCGGGCCACGAGCCTGCCGTTGCGGACGAAAACACCCTCTCGAATCTGGCCTATGGTGCTGAAAAAGAGCACGTTCGCAGCGCAGTCGCGGGCCCAACCGCGGAGGGTCTCATCGTCGTAATTGAGCACGGCGACAGTGGTCGGTTTCGATACGATGAACTTCTTCGCCGCAACGTAGCGCTCCATCGAGCCGTGCCAGTCAAGGTGGTTTTCCGAGATATTCGTGACCAGCGAAATGCCCGGCGCCCGGCCTGTCGGGCCCAGCCGGTGCAACTGAGCGCTGGACAATTCAAGGATTACGAGGGCGTGGCCGGTCATGTTGTGAACATCGCTCAGGAGTGAGCGGCCGATGTTGCCGCCGACCCATACGCCCGGACCTCGCAAGGCATGGGCAATCATGGAAACAGTGGTGGTCTTTCCCGCGGTGCCCGTGACGCCGATGATGCGGGCGGGGCAAAGCTCGAAGAAAAGATTGATTTCCGTCTCCACCGGCACGCCACTATGACGGGCAAGCGCCAGGTATTCCGAATCTGGCCTGACCGCGGGGTTGGCCACCACCATGTCGGCGTCGATGAAATCTTCGGCCCGATGGCCGCCGAGGTGGTAGCTGACCCCGTCGCCCACCGCTGCCATCGAATCGGCGAGATTCCCCGCGCTGTCCAGGTCAGTCACTGTGACCGTCGCACCCTGTTCAGCCAGGAACTTTGCAACGCCCACACCCCCGCCGAACCGGCCCAGCCCCATTACGGTAACCCGCTTGCCGCTGAATTCCATGCAGCGAACTTACCACCGGCGCCGGGGGCGGTCAAGTACGCCCGAAGGTCTTCGACCCTGAGGCTCAGACCCGAAGGGCGGCTGACCCACAACCTGCTTGCAACACCACGTCCTCGGTATAAAATAAGTCGGTATTGATAACTTTGTGGAGTGACCCAATGGCGAAGCGGAAACTGAGAAGCGATTTGACGAAGAAAGGTATCCAGCGTCTGCCACACCGGGCGCTGCTTTATGCCACCGGGCTGACGCAGGAGAATATGTCAAAACCGTTCGTGGGAATCGCCAGCAGTTTCACCGAACTCATCCCAGGGCACGTCCACATGCGCCGACTCGAACGCGCCATCGAGAAGGGAGTGCACTCGGGCGGGGGCAACAGCTTCATCTTCGGCATCCCCGGGGTTTGCGATGGCATTGCAATGGGCCACAAAGGGATGCACTATCCGCTTCCGACGCGCGAACTCATCGCCGACGCGGTGGAGTCAGTTGCGACCGCCCACCAACTCGACGGTCTGGTCCTGCTGACCAACTGCGACAAGATTACGCCCGGGATGCTGATGGCTGCCGGGCGGCTCGACATCCCCTGCATCGTGCTCACCTCCGGCCCGATGGCCGCGGGATACTACAAAATGGAACGGCGCTCGTTCGTGCGCGATACATACGAGGCGGTTGGCCTGTACAAGCGGGGCAAACTGAGCGCCGCGGAACTGGAGAAACTCGAACTCTGCGCCTGCCCCGGCGCCGGGTCTTGCCAGGGGCTTTACACCGCTAATACCATGGCCTGCCTGACCGAGGCGATGGGGATGTCGCTCCCGGGGTGCGCCGCAACACTCGCCACCGAGGCTGAGAAGGACCGCCAGGCATACCACAGCGGCGAGCGGATCGTCCGGCTGATCGAGGAAAACATCACCGCTCGACAGGTAATCACCAAAGCCGCCATACAGAATGCCATAACGGTCGATGTTGCGCTGGGCGGCTCGACCAATAGTTGCCTCCACATCCCCGCCATTGCGCACGAGGCCTGCATTGACTTGCCGCTGGAGACGTTCGACGTAGTCAGCAGGCGCACGCCGCACATCGCCAACATGCGGCCGGGTGGCGAGCATTTTATGGAGGACTTGTATCAC
>JAUWIN010000124.1 GCA_030605345.1 Candidatus Brocadiia bacterium | reverse complement strand
GCTCCAGGTTGCTGGCGGCTCTGGCTGAGGTGGTCTTCTGGCCGGGCGCCTGCTCGAGTACGGCGCGGGCTTCGGCGAGAGCCTTCTGGTAGCGTGCCTTGTTTTCGGCTCCCGCTGCCTGGACCCGCTTTCGTGCCTGCTCCTTGGCCTTGCTTACGACGGACTCGGACTCGGCCCTCGCTGATTCGAGGATTTTGTTTTCGATGTTTTCGATGTTCATTTCAGCCTGCGGCCTGACTCATCTTGAGTGCTGGGTCGGCAAACGTGGCGTCCGGGTTGGTGATCCACAGGGTGAACAATATTGCCGCGAGCAGTGCGACCACAGCGTAGGTCTCGACCAATGCGGGCATGATAATTGCTCGGCCACTTTCTTCGGGCTTCTTGGCGGTCAGGTTGATGGAGGCTGCGGCTGTCTGGCCCTGGTTCACGGCGCTGAGCCACAGCACCATCCCCGTGCACAGCCCGACGAACAGCAGGGCAAGGCCTATCACCGGCTGAACCGCCACTTGGTTCCCCATCAGGCCGATCCGAAGGCTGATCATAATGGCGATAATCAGGCCGTAGAAGCCTTGTGTGCCGGGCAGCGCCATCAGGACCAGCAGTTTGCCGAAAAGTTCCGGCTTCTCGGACAGAACGCCGGCGCCCTGGATGCAGGACGTGCGGATGCCCCGGGCCGACCCGATCCCGCCGAACATTACAGCCGAGATACCGCCGATGACGGCCCAGCCCATTCCCGTCTGCATGAAGTACACATTCAGTAATTCATTCATCTGTGAGCCCTCGTCACTAAACCATTGTTCAAATTAGCCCTCGTCTATCACCCGCACCGTCTGGGGCGCCCCCAGAGGGACGAAGGGCTGGGCGCCGGCCTGGTAGAACTTGGTGAAGAACTCCACGAATATAAGCCGGACGGAATGCACGAACCCGGTAAGTATGCTGATAAAGAAATTGAATACGTGGCCGAACACCAGAGTCGCGACGAACAGGAGAACACCGACCACAGGAACCGCTCCAAGCAGCCCGGCGATGATGTTGAACGACATCCCCACAATTACCGTAGTCAGCCCGATGGCAAGCAAGCGGCTGTAAGACAGGACGTCGCCGATGAACGACGAAGTGCCGTATGTGCCCAGGATGCCGTAGAGGCTTACCACCCCGGTGACGGCCTTGCCCATAAAGCTCTTCTCGTGCCGGCCCTGTGTCAGCACCAGGCCCAGCCCGCTTACGACGACCATAGCCAGCGCTACATTGCCCAAGACCGGAGAGACCCCCTCGACCGCGGCGCTGAGCAACAGAAGCACCAGCCCCGGAAGGAACACCAGCCACAGCCCACCGTCACATACCGCCGCGAACAGGTTCCCCTTCCGCCACTCGCGATACATCAGCAGGGCCATCCCGAAAAGCTGGTTGAGTGTCCCGATGCCAAGCACGATGAGGAGCGTGAATACCGTCCTTTCCAACGGGTTGACGAGAGCAATTCCGTTGACCACTGCCGCAAGCCCCTCACCCAGATATCCTCTGCTGAGCAGATCGGACGCCCACGAGCCGGTCAAAAGCCCGACGACCATTGACGCCACTCCGCAAAGCGCGAGCAGGCTGCAGAACTTGGCGAGCGACGGATAGTCGGCTGACTTCCGCGCCAGCCACCAGCCCAGCCCCATCAGCATCAGCCCATAAATCACGTCGCCGAAACAGCAGCCGAAGAACAGCAGGAACGTGAACAGTATATATGGGCTGGGGTCAAACTCGAAGTAGTTCGGCAGCCCGAACATCGAGGTGAGAAACTGCGCCGGTGCGAACAGTTTCGACCCGCCCAGTGAGACCGGCACCTCCTCGCCCGGCTGAGGGTCTTCGGCAATCAGGCTCACCGAAGGGAACCGGGTCGAAAGGAGTTCTTCGAGCTTCTCCATCTCCCGCAGGCGCACATAGCCGGAGAGCAGGACGATTCGCTTCGATGCCAGCGTCTTGCTGGGTGCGGTTCGTCGCTCGACCTCCGCCTGCCAGTGCGCCAGCGCGGCAAGCACCGCTCGCCGCTTCCCTGCCAGTTCCTTCGCTTCCTCCACCAGTTGCTCCGCCCGGCCTTCGGCCTCGCTGAGCTCCCGCTGCTGCTTCTCGATGGCGGCGGCGATCTTGCCCGGCCCGGGTTCAATCCGGAGTGGCTCGAACCGATACGCGTTCAAGAGGTCCGCTGCACCTTCTTCGGCCTCTTTCAGCCACACTGCCGCGACGAGCCCTCTGCCTTCGCTGGCGGCAATGGAACTCAGCGCCAGCGTTCCTGATTCGCGGGCCGCGTTTTCGAGTTTGGGGACAATTTTTACCGGCACGGTTCCGAGCTCGGCGCCGCAGCGCCTGAGCCCTGGCGGGGGGACGTCCGCTTCCGCCCAGGGCATGAGGCGACCGATGCGAGACCGCAGTTCCTCCGCCTTTTGGGCGGCGGCAGAGTGATTGTGCTGGATGTTCGTGGCCCGCTCGTGGAGTTGGTCGGGGTTTGTTTCCGCCACAGCCCGGTTGAATTCCGCGCTCCGCATTTCTGCGGGCAGGTCCACAAAGTTTTGAGCGAATGACCGTTTCGGCGGGGCGAAACTGTCAAGGATATCGAGCACCCGCGAGAGTTTGTTTACCTTATCGTGAGCCGCCTCGGCGTCAGCCGCAATGTTGGTCTCCGAGCTCTGGTCATTGAAGTTCTCGCTTTCCGGTTCTTCCTTCAGGTTGATGATATGGGTGGTCTTTGATTTGGCGAGTTGGTGCAAGAAGGGCTCGAGTTCGCCGCGTTCAACTAGAAACGAGGTTCTCTTGACTTTTTCAATCGCCATTTGTGTTTAGCTCGGCTTGCCGCTCGCGAATTCGAGAGGCCGTCCATTCGACAAGTTCGTGGAAGTGTCTGTCGCGTCGCTCTGCCAGGGATTTCTTTTCTTTGGCAAACTGCGCCTCGATTTGCCTGAGAGCTTGCTCGGTTTTTCCTTTATAGTCCTTGGCGAGTTTTGTCTTTGCCTGCTCGATTTCGCTTTTGGTTTTCCTGGCGAGCCTGGCTGCTTCACTTTCGGCTTCCTGGCGTATTTTCTCAGCCTGGGCTGAGGCATTTTCGAGTATTTCGTCGGCCTGTTTTTCGATTTTGGCTATGTGGCGGAGAATATTGTCGTCCTTCGGCATGGGCGCAGACCCTTTTCTCCGAACGCGTGTGCAGTAATTCTAATGACTACGGCGGGAGCAATCAAGAGCCACGGTTGCAAGAGCCGAGCGAGTTGACTGTTGAGCGGGTTGCTGTTAGAATCCGGCGAACAAGTTCACTTAGCAGGAGGAGATGAGTGGTCAAGGAAATTGACGCCGTTTACTCTCTCCAGCCGAGGACACTGGAAATTCCTTCTATCCCCGTTTTTCAATACCAGCGCGGTATTCAGGACGAGATCGACGCTGGTCGGTTGACGCGGACAAGCGCTCTCGAATTGCTGGAACAGATGTTGATGATTCGCGCCTTTGAGGAGATGATCGCGGAGATCAAGGGCGGGGCATACAGGCCGCTGCCGCGATACAAGTATGTGGGCCCGACGCACATCTCGATCGGTCAGGAGGCGACTTCAACCGGCTCCATTGCTGGGATAGCGCCGACCGACTACATCACCAGTTCCCACCGCGGCCACGGTGACGCTGTGGCGAAGGGGTATTCGGTGATAAAAGGGCTGGACGACGAGGGTCTCCGCCGTCGGCTTGGGCCACATGCCGCTATGCTGGAATACCTCGACAGCAAGCCTTCGTCGGGCGCGGGGCGTGCGGAACTCGAAGAGGGGGCGCTGCGGCTGCACGTGTATCGAATGATCGCGGAGCTTTTCGGCAAGACCGACGGTTACTGCCGCGGCGTCGGCGGCAGCATGCACATCGCGGACTTCGACAGCGGGCACCTCGGGGCGAACGCTATCGTGGGCGGCCACATGGGGATAGCGGCTGGCGCCGGTATCTCCAGCCGCTACCGCGAGACGGACGAAGTTACCCTGTGCTTCGCCGGCGACGGCGCCTACCAAAACGGCATCTCGCACGAAGCAATCACCATGGCCACGATGGCACAGTTCCACAACGGCCTGATGAAGCGCAAGTTCGGCGTGCCGGTCATCTTTGCCATCGTGAACAACCAGTACGCGATGTCGGGGCAGGGCATCGGCGAGACTACCGCTCTGGACTACGTCGCTCGCCGTGGCGCCGGTTACCATATCGATGGGATGCCCGCAGAGGGGGTGGACGGGATGAACGTGCTGGCCGTGCGCGCGGCGACGCTGCGCGCGGCGGAGCTGTGCCGCTCAGGC